>NZ_DJUM01000028.1:4399-43111 GCF_002440475.1 Exiguobacterium sp. UBA6282
CTAAATCAGTCGTCAATACGAAAGCGTAACCCGTTTTAGTCGCCACACGCGTAAAAGTACCCGTCGTCCCAAACGTTTCGAATGCTTGATTTTGAACGATGGCTGTCTTCGTACTCGTCGTCTTCGGCTCAACGAAAAGTGAAGTTGTTCGTTTAACATAACGCAGTCCTGTTTCCGGATAATTTTCGACCGGCGCATCTGCTAAATCAGTCGTCAATACGAAGGCATAACCTGTTTCAGTCGCCACGCGCGTAAAGGTACCCACCGTACCGAATGTCTCGAATGCTTGATTTTGAGTGACGGCTGTCTTTGTACTTGTCGTCTTCGGCTCAACGAAAAGGGAAGTTGCTCGTTTGACGTACTGTGTTCCAACCAATTTCGGAAGTTGCTCGAGTTGTGTCGTAGGTACGTAGACGTATTGCTCTTTCCATTTCAGGCGTGTGAACGTGTCAAAAGTGCCGTATGTATCGATTCGCTGATAAGCGGGAAGTGTCGTCACGACGGTGGAGTCAAAAGGTGAAGCGACTAATGAAAGTGGACTTTTCGAAGTCAACGTTGCTTGTTTTTGGAAGACAGGCGCTGTTTGCGTTAACGCACTTGTTGCGACATAAGCAATTCCTTCTTGCCAACTGACACGAGTGAAGTCACCGTCCGTATCGAGCGTCTTGAATGTCATTCCTGCTGGTAGTTGTTGGATGACAGTGGTAGAGTCAGCTGTTTGTAGCAATGCGGTATTCTCTTTCAAATAAGCCGTTCCTGTCGTTTCTGTGACTGTTTGTACTTCTGCCGTCGGTTGAGCAGGTGGCGATTCAGCGAAAGCAGGTGCGGGTAGAACCGAGCTCAACATCAATGTTGCAGCGAGTCCAGCAACATGAGCAGTCCATTTTTTCATCAAGAGGTTCACTCCAATTCTTAAAATTTGTCATTAGGAATAGTGTAGCATGTGCTTGTTTAAAAATTGATGAAAATCAAAAAAATAGGAGATTGGGCATAAAAAAACGGTATGCCGAAGCACACCGTTTGAAGTCATATTTTAGTCATCGTCCTCATGATCGACTTGCCATTCCCAGTCGAGCATGCCGTAAATTAAAGAGTCGCGCCAGTGGTCTTCTAAATAGACCGTCTCGCGAAGCTGTCCTTCCTTTGTCATACCGACTTTTTGTAAGACACGTTCAGAAGCGACGTTCCGTGGATCACATGTCGCTGTGATTCGGTGTAATTCTAGTTTTTCAAAACCGAATTGAAGAAGGAAAGAGGCAATTGACGTCGCGTACCCATTTCCCCATTCATCGGGTGAGAGGACATATCCGATTTCGGCGATTTTATGTTCCACGTCTGTAATGACGAGTTCACCGGCACCGATGACGACGTCACTTGGAAACGTCACGGCAAAGACATAACGACGTCTTGGTGTCTCGAGTTCACTTTCTAGTGCATCGTGCAGGAATTGTTTCGTATCGGTCTCGGAATTCGGTCCCCACGACTGAAATTGGCTGACGATGGGTTGTGACGCATAGGCGTGGACCGCTTCTACATCTTCCGGTGTAAAACGACGAATCCGAAGTTGGTCATTGATTTTATAACGCATGCAGCATCCTCCTCTTTCAGATGAAGTCACTTTAATTCTATTAGACAAATCGAAGACGAATTCCTGTTTGACACGGGAAAAAGGGCGTGCTAGGGTGGACGTATCGAATGAAAATAGGCAGTATCCTCTAGGGTTCCGTACGGCTGGACCGAGGGAGGAACATGGACGTTTGTCCATGCAACGGAGGGATAAAAGCCCGGGAGTAAAGCGAATCGTCTCGCTTGCTCCCGGGCTTTTTCATTTGAAATCATCTATTAGGAGGCAATTACTATGGCAAAGTATTGGATCGGGATCATTATCGCAGCGTGTTTTGAAGTCGGTTGGGTCATCGGGTTAAAACATGCGGCAACACCATTCGAATGGGGAGCGACAGTCATCTGTATCATCGTTAGCTTCACCGTATTGATTAAAGCAAGTAACCATTTACCGGTCGGAACGGTCTATGCTGTCTTCGTTGGTCTCGGGACGGCAGGGACGGTCTTGACGGACATCGTGTTGTTCGATCAAGCGGCTTCCGTGATGAAATTAGCATTAATCGCTGTCTTACTCGTTGGCGTCATCGGTCTAAAATTAGTCAGTGGAGAGGAGAAATCAGCATGAGTTGGGTGTATTTAGTCATTGCCGGAATCTTTGAGATGTTTGGTGTCGTCTTGATCAATACATTTAATCAAAATAAGAATGCGAAGAATCTACTGTTGATGGGAACAGGGTTCGGACTCAGTTTTCTATTCTTGACGCTTGCAATGAATGGCTTACCGATGGGAACAGCGTACGCGGTCTGGACAGGAATTGGAGCAGCGGGCGGAGCGATTCTCAGCATGGTGCTTTATAACGAATCAAAAGACTGGAAACGGCTCGTCTGTATCGGTCTTGTCTTAAGTGCGACGATCGGTTTAAAACTTGTCGGCGAATGACCGTTTACATGTCAAACAGATGACGTTTTAACGGAACGCATATTTTTTGGCATATTTTAATGCAAAAGAGGAAATACTCCTTATAGAAGCTACGCATGACAAATCGTGTTAATAAGGGGAGAACATCCATGAAAACGAAACAATATATCGGAACGTTCTATTCAGAAGACGAATTGATCTCAAAAATGGACGAACTACACATTCAAGGACATCGGGAAGAAGACTTTTACGTGATCGTCAAGGAGAAGTCGAATATCGCACTCGTCCGTAGCCAGATGGACGCAGAAATCGCGACAACAAAACCGTCTTGGATGGACCGGATTCGTGGGAACAAAGGTCGTGATCAAGAAGTCGATGATCTGTTCGAGTCACTTGATCTATCAGATAATGAAATCGAACAACGAAAAACGGAAGTCGAAGGTGGGGGCTTTGTTCTGTTACTTGAAGTCCAAGACATCCAGTTCGATCCACATTTAAATACAGACAACACACATCCTGATGTAAAAGTCCGTTATGGTAGTGGAGAAGAAACGCATACGTCATCAGACGCTAATTCTAACGCACAGCTTGGCTCAGGTAATTCGCTTGACGTTGATAAGGATTCAAAGGAAGAGCACGCGGAGATTGATTTGCATCGCGCAGGTACCGATAAGATGCCGCAAGACGAGCAAGCAATCGATCATTCGAAAAAGCTCGATGGAAACCGAGAACCGAATATTGCGATGCGTCGGGATGATGATTTCCGGCGTCCAGAAACAGAATACGAGGAAAAAGAACAGGATGCAACGCAAGACGGTGAAGAACATCGTCAATCCAAACATCAATCGAATGACATTGCCAAGCAAGACCATGGAAATAATTTAGACCGCTAAAATAATAGAATGGAATCACACGTCAGGGTCATAATCGAAGAAGGTACCTTTCGGATAAAATCTGAAAAGTACCTTCTTTTTGTATGGAGATAAAACGAGAATCGTCTCGTTTTATTTATCATCCGGATTTGATCCTGTACGCACATTAGCGTTCAATTGATCAATCGCTTGCATATCAGTGTCTGACAAGCTGAAGTCGAAGACATCGAGATTTTCGCGAATCCGGCTTGGTGTGACGGATTTCGGAATCGCGACGATGTCATGTTGCAAGTGCCAACGGAGAACGACTTGAGCAGGTGTTTTCTGATGACGGTCGGCGATATCGACGATGACCGGATGCGTCAACGCATCGCGTCCTTTCATCAACGGACTCCATGCTTCGACGACGATACCTTGCTTGCGGCAAAAGTCTCGAATCGCTTCTTGGCTAAGAAACGGATGGAGTTCAATCTGATTGACGGCAGGAACAACCGATCCTTCGGCTAAAATTCGTTCCAAGTGAGGAATATGGAAGTTCGAGACACCGATGGCACGCGTCCTCCCTTCTGCATAGAGATGCTCGAGCGCTCGCCATGTCTCGACATAGCGATCTTCTTTAGGCATTGGCCAATGAATCAGATACAAATCAACATAATCAACGCCGAGCTTTTGCAGACTCGTCTCAAAAGCGGCAAGTGTCTCTTCATAGCCATGATCGGAATTCCAGACTTTCGTCGTCAGAAAGATCTCTTCCCGGGGAATACCCGAGTCACGCAGAGCACGACCGACGCCTTCTTCGTTCTCATAAATCATCGCCGTATCGATTGAGCGATACCCGGCGCGAAGCGCTTCGCTGACCGCTTCATATACTTCTTCTTCCGGTACTTTAAAAACACCATATCCGAGTTGGGGCATGCTGATACCGTTATTTAACGTGATCTGTTGCATCGATTCATCGACTCCTTTATAGTAAATTCTTTTCTTGTCTAGTGTACGCGCTCCTCCTATAAAAATCGAATGATTGCCGAAGCGCGTTCTTTTGCGTATACTGAGCGATAACAAATATTAGGAGGCGATTCTGTGATTCGACAAGCTGTTTTACAATACATACATGAGGAACACGCACTCGATCAACTCGAAGAAATAATAGGTAACCGTTCGGCAGTCTTGATTCATGGACGTCAAGCCTACGAAGCAGCTGCTTTTGCTTTACCGGATGTTCCCCGCTTTTTATTTGAAGGACATTGTACGGATCAACAGGTGGCATTCTTCAAACAAGTATGTGCTCCGTATGATGTGATTCTCGCACTCGGAGGTGGGAGTGTCATCGATACGGCAAAACAGGTCGCGTTTCAATTACAACGTCCTGTCATCGTCATTCCGACGATTGTCTCGAACTGTGCCCCGTGGACTCCGCTCAGTGTCATGTATAACGAACAGGGACAGTATATTCGATTTGACACGTTTCCTGTCGTGATTGAAGCTCTTTTACTCGATCATCGTATCATCGCAACGAGTCCGTATGATTATTTTGTCGCCGGACTCGTCGATACGCTAGCAAAATGGTATGAAGCACGTGCCTTGAGTGGGTCTACAGCAAGCGATCCCGTCATCGAGACGGCACTCCGGACAGCTGAGCGATGCAAGGACCTCATTTTGTCGACGAATGTGACAGAAAAACGTTTTCGTGAATATCCAGCTGAAATCCAATACCTCGTCGAGACCGTCATTCCATTAGCCGGAAGCATTGGAGGTTTTGGTGATGCGGCGACACGCGGTGCAATCGGACACGCGGTACATAACGCATTATCTCCTTATCCAGAAACTCATGCGTTCTTACATGGGAGTAAAGTCGGTTACGGGTTACTCGTCCAAGAGAAGCTGCTCGGACATGATGATGATTATATAGAGTTGCGTGACTACCTTCTTGCACAAGAGCAGCCAACGACCCTCACTGATTTCGGAGTTTCGCTCAACATTGTCGAAGCACTTGCTTTTCAAACATCGAAAGAGGAGCTGTGCCGTCTGTTGCGTCCAATCGTATCAGCAGAACAACTAGTCGATGCCATCACACAGAACGAGACAGTGTCCGTTTCGACTTCTTAACCTAAAAATACGCACATGTTCCGAATCAGACGGTCCATGTGCGTATTTTTATTGTGCTTTCGCCAAATGAGCGTAAGGAGTGGGACGACCGAGTAGGTATCCTTGACCAAGATCAAAGCCGAGTTCGCGGCAAAAATCGAGTTCTTCTTGACGTTCGATGCCTTCAGCTAAGATTTGAATCCCCATTTCTCGCGTTAGATAACGGGCTTTTCGTAAGAAAGCTTCGTTTTCTGAGTTCGTATCGCAGTGATCGATGAAGGAACGATCGATCTTAATATAATCCGGTTGAAGCAAGGACAACATATCAAGTGTTGAGAAACCAGCGCCGACATCGTCTAGTGCCACTTGAATGCCTTGCTTTTTATACTGTTCGAAGACGTGTTTCAAATGGTTGACGTCTTCAATTTTTTCCGTTTCGACGACTTCGAAGACAAGCCGACTTGGATCAACTTGATAACGCTCAACGATTTCAAACGTATGGCGCAGGCAGTACTCCGGATTATAGATCGTCGAAGGGAGAAAGTTGATGAACGTTTTTGTTGTGCCACCGATATGATGTGTCGCGCGAATCGCTTCTTCGCGCGCCCGTTGATCAAGCCGAGAATGAAGCCCCATCTTCGATGCTGTTGAGAATAGGACACCTGGTGAGATAGGAGTGTTGTCATCTGCTGCTCGCAGTAATGCTTCATTCGCAACGAGTACATTTTGTTGAATATCATAAATCGGTTGCAAATGGCTCGTCATGACACCGTGTTGGATAAAATCAATTGCTGACCGATGCTTTAGTTGTTCTAGAAGTGCTGAAGCTAGAATGGGTGCTGTCACATAACGCGATTGTGTGGCGCGACAGGATACCGAATAATCCGCTACACGCAAGAGCGATGTTAGTAACTGTTCGAGTTGTTCGAACGATTGATAGGAATAGATTTCTGGTGTTGGTGATTGGATATGGAGTGCTCCAGCTTCGACGAAACGGATTGATGTCGTACATTCGGCGCAAGGATGCCACATAAAAGATGTCCACCTCTCGATACATCAAAAGATGTATTTATTAAATTGGTTAAACTCTTTACCCTGAGAGAAAAAGAAATTAAACCTATCTTTCATAATCATTGACCTCATATAAAAAAGAGAAGGGAACGACGGATGCATTTCCGTACGTTCTCTTCTCTATCGGTCACATGATTTCATTGTGAAGTGTAAAATATCCAGAAAGCGAGATGCAACACAGCTGCAAGTGGCACCAACCATTGAAATTTCGCTTTCCGTGTCTTGTGCCGGACTGTATACATACCGATCCAAGAACCAAGCGCACCACCNNCCGGTGTCCGGTAAGCATGTTGTCGTGCTCGACGTTTATCCTGCCACATCGAGCCAAATCCGATGAGTGTCAGGAGGATGTAATAGCCTAAGATAATCCTCATGAAAACCGACTCCTTTTCTAACGTTCGGCACCACCGCCGCCGGAACTTCCGCCACCACCACGACTACCGCCGTTTCCACCACCGCCACCGCGCATGATTGCGGAAAAAATGTTCAAAATTGCAAAGAAGAACATACCGCCAGTGAACTTCATATCGAGGAACAATAAAATCAGTAATCCGGCACCGATCAGAATCTTCGTCCACAGCGGAAGCCCACCATCATTTTGAGATTTCGGAGGGTCTTGCGACTCAAGCGACTGATCTTTTGAAATGACACTGACGACAGCTTTGTATGTTTCGCTTGCTGCTTTTCCATACTGACCATTCTCTTTATAAGGAACCGCGTATTGATCGAGGATACGACCGGCCGTGATATCGGTCAGAACCCCTTCGAGTTTATAACCGACCTCGATCCGAAATTGGCGATTCTTTTCGTTCGGAGCGACGACGACGAGTACACCATTGTCTTTTCCTTTTTGACCGATTCCTTGTCGCCGGAATGTTTCATTGGCGTAAGAACTTAAGTCCTGTCCTTTTAGATCGGGAACCGTCTTCAGCACGACTTGCGCCGTCGTGTACTGTTCGAGTTCCTGACCGAGTTGCGCGAGTTCGGCTTCTTCCGACGGTGTGAGCAACTGAGCATCATCTTGAATGAAAAAGGCTGCTCCCGTTCGTTCTGAAACGGCACTAGCCGTCGGAACGAAGAGGAAGAAGACGAGGAACGCGCTCAACAGAAGTCGCGTCCACCGCCGAATCATTTCGAATCACTGTTAAAGTCGACAGTCGGATTTTCTCGGTCGCTGTCTGAAATTTCGTAATACGGCTTTTTCTCAAATCCGAATGCAGAGGCATAGAGTGCTGTTGGGAAGCTCCGACGTTTTTTGTTATAAAGCGTCACGGCATCGTTGTAATCCTTGCGGGCGATCCCGAGACGATTTTCTGTTCCTTCCAGCGTATCCATCAATGATTGGAATCGTTCGCTTGATTTTAGTTCCGGATAAGTGGTTTGCAAAGCAATCAATCCACGAAGCGAAGACGTGACTTGTTGATCGGCTTCAATCCGTTGTTCGGTTGACGCGGCGCGCGCAAGACCAGCTTGAGCTTCAGCGACTTTGCCGTATACTTTTTCTTCTTGACCCGCGACACCTTTGACCGTTTCGACGAGGTTCGGAATTAAATCCGCACGACGCTTGATCTGGTTATCGACTTGCGACCATTTATTCGATACATCTTCTTCTACATTGACGAGGCTGTTGTATTGGCCGATTGCTAAAAACGCAATCACGACGACGACAACGACTCCGATGATTAATGGGAGTTTTGATCGACTCCGACTTCTGCGTGCCATATGGCGTTCACTCCTTTAAGTATGTCTCATCCCTATATACCCTTAACCGAATGAATTAGTTTCAAAAAAAATAAAAAACCGTCAGCTAAAATAGCTAACGGTTAGAATTTACATGTAGACGATGACAGCAAGAATAGCTGCTAAGACAAGACGGTAGATTGCGAATGGAACGAGTTTGATCTTGTTGATCAGCTTCAAGAAGAAGCGAATCGATAAGAGGGCAAACACGAACGACGCAACGAAACCGACAGCATAGAATGCGAAGTGGTTCGGTTGAATGTTCTCCCAGTTCTTAACGAGCGAAAGGAAACTAGCACCGAACATGATCGGTACAGCCATGATGAACGTAAAGTCAGCTGCCGTCCGGTGATTCATCCCGAGGAAGACCCCTCCGGAAATCGTTGAACCAGAACGGGAGAAGCCAGGCCAAAGGGAAATACATTGGAACAGACCGACGAGTGCTGCTTGGCGATATGTAATCTGATCAAGCGATGTGGTTTTTGGTTCCTTTGGTCCGAATTTATCGGCTGCGATCATCAAGAGGGCACCGACAGCAAGACCGATGATGACCGTTTCAATCGAGAAGAGGTTCTCATCGATGAAGTCTTCGAATAACAATCCGAGAATAGCAGCAGGTAATAGACCGATCAAAACGTGACGTAGTTTTAACTTGTGTGTCCCTGATGCGTCATGTTCGCCTTCAATCTTATACAAACCGATCAAGCTGAAGAGGCGTTTCCAAAAGACGACGATGACCGCGAGGATTGATCCGAGCTGAATGACGACCTTAAAGGTGTTCGCCGAATACTTACCAAGAAATTCTGTTGTTTGTAACCACATGTCATCCACGATGATCATATGACCAGTCGAGGAGACAGGTGCGAATTCCGTCATCCCTTCGACGAAACCGAGTAAAAGAGCTTTCAAGAGTTCAATGATGTGCATGGTAATCTCCTTCTATAATGATGTGCTATGTAAAAACATATCATGTTTTATTCTTGTGAGATAGAACCAATCAGAATATCGGGCGCAAGACCGAGGAAAGTATGGATTGATAACGGAAGGAAAAAGGCGTACGATGACTGTATAATCAAACAAATATTTGAATGAGGTGAGAGAATGCGTGAAGCGACTGAACCGATCCGGATTTCAGGAATTGATTGTGCGAACTGTGCAGCGAAAGTAGAGCGTGGCGTGGCAAACGTAACAGGAGTCAAGGAAGCGACGTTGGATTTCGCAGGGCAACGTCTCTATATCACATACGCATCCCCAGATATCCAAGAACAGACGTATCGTCACGTTGTTCAGCGTGTTCACGAACTAGAACCAGATGCTCTCCTGCAACGCGAGCAGGATACACGAGACACGACTGAAATGGTATTTTGGACAAGGTCAAAGAAACTTCAAACACTCATAGGTCTGACTTCTTTCGGAATAGCATTTCTTGTTCCCGAGTCCATACAAATATGGTTGTATCTTACGGCGTATGTATTCATCGGGAATGAAGTATTACGTAATGCACTTCGGTCGACACGACGCGGACAGTTGTTTGACGAGAATTTTTTGATGATGCTCGCGACGATCGGGGCATTCGTCATTGGGGAGTATACAGAAGCGGTGGCAGTCATGTTGTTTTATCAAATCGGTGAATATTTTCAGCATAGGGCTGTCAATCAATCACGACGCTCGATTTCAGCATTGATGGATATTAGACCAGAGCAAGCCGTGCTTGAGGATGGGCGACGTGTGCGTCCGGAAGATGTCATTCCAGGACAGCGAATCATCGTCCGTGCTGGGGAACGGATTCCACTTGATGGAACGATCAAGCAAGGTACTGCCTTTCTGGATACGGCAGCATTGACAGGAGAATCGGTTCCTCGGCGTGTACATGAAACGGATCATGTGCTAGCCGGTACGATCAGCACGGGCGGACAGTTAGTGATTGAAGTAGATCGGTCGTATACGGACTCGGCGGTNNGGTCGCGAAAATCATTTCACTGGTAGAACAAGCCTCTCGTCATAAAGCACCGACGGAAAAGTTCATCACACGATTTGCGCGAGTTTATACGCCGGCTGTTGTCGTGATTGCGCTAATTTTAGCGGTTCTGCCGCCTCTCTTACTGAATGCTTCCTTTAGCGAGTGGACGTACCGGGCGCTTGTCTTTCTCGTCATCAGTTGTCCTTGTGCGCTCATGCTCTCCATCCCGCTCGGCTTTTTTAGTGGAATCGGTGCTGCTTCAAAGCGAGGCATACTCGTCAAAGGCGGAAATCATCTAGAATCGTTGCAACGAATCGATACCCTCGTCTTGGATAAAACAGGTACGTTGACGAAAGGGAATTTTGAAGTCGTCGCTATTCAAGCACATACGATGACGAAACAAGAGTTACTACAAGTAGCAGCTCGGGTGGAACGGCAATCGAATCATCCGATCGCGACTTCGATCGTCCGGGCGGTTGATGGCTTACCATCTAAAGATGGTGGCATTCACTTATCAGAAATAGCAGGGAAAGGCGTCAGTGGGGAGTACGATGGTCGACTGCTGCGTGCAGGAAATGCCGAGTGGTTAAAGGAACTGGGCTTTACACCTGATAAAGAAACCGAAATCGGTACCTATGTTCACATTACTCAGGACCAAGACTATCTGGGATGGATTCGAATTGCAGATCAACTGAAGACGACGACGATGGAAGCGATCATCCAATTGAAAAAGCGAGGCATCCGTCGAATCGTCATGTTGACAGGCGATCGGAAACAGACGGCAGAAGCAATCGGAAAACAGTTGGATCTCGATCACGTCATTGCGAACTTGTTGCCGCATCAAAAAGTCGAAGCGCTGGAAGAACTGATGAAGACAGCAAAAGGAAAAACAGCGTTCGTAGGGGATGGAATCAACGATGCCCCTGTCCTGACACGGGCGGATGTCGGAATCGCCATGGGCGGAATCGGGAGTGATGTGGCGATTGAAGCAGCGGATGTCGTTTTGATGACCGATGAGCCGAAACAGCTTGCCGATGCGATGGATGTTGCCAGAACGACGCGAAAGATCGTCTATCAAAACATCTATTTTGCCCTTGGAATCAAAGCAATCTTTTTGTTACTTGGAGCCTTTGGAATCGCAACGATGTGGGAAGCCGTCTTTGCTGATGTCGGTGTGACAATGTTAGCGGTCCTGAATGCGATGCGTCTATTAAAGATACGTGCATGAACAAATATGCGATCATTTCCTCTTTTGAGGAGATGATCGCATATTTTTAGATCACCCGAGTGCGACATCGAGAATCATCATGACCGTAAACCCGACCATCAGACCAAGCGTTGCTAAATCGGATCCGTTCTCTGCTTGTGATTCCGGAATCAATTCTTCGACGACGACGAAAATCATCGCTCCGGCAGCAAACGATAACGCATACGGTAGAAGCGGTTGAACGAAGAAGACCGCGGCTGCTCCGACCATCGCGGCAATCGGTTCGACGATTGCTGACAATTGACCGTAATGGAAGGCGCGCCGGCGCGACATCCCTTCACCGCGTAACGGAATCGATAACGCAGCACCTTCGGGCATGTTTTGAATGCCAATCCCGAGTGCGAGTGTCAAAGCCCCGGCGACGGTCGCTCCGTCCATATTCAAGGCAGCGGCACCAAAAGCGACACCGATCGCAAGACCTTCCGGAATGTTATGCAACGTGATCGCAAGAAACAGCAACGTCGTTTTCTTAAGTCCTGTTGAAGGACCTTCAGCTGTTTCAAGTGGTGCGGATAAGTGCAAATGCGGTGTGACGAAGTCAAGGAGACGGACGAAAAATCCACCCGCAAGGAATCCAATTGCAGCAGGAATCCACGCGATGCCACCGTCCTGCTCCGTGAATTCGATCGCTGGGGCGAGCAAAGACCAGAATGAAGCGGCGATCATGACACCGGCTGCAAAACCAAGCATCATGTTCATGACGCGTTTTTCAATCGTTGTAAAGACGAAAACGAGTGCCGCACCAAGTGCGGTTAATCCCCAAGTCATCATACCGGCAAGTAATGCTTGCACGACGACGGGGAGGGAAGTGAACCAATCCAACATGACTATTCCTTCTTTCCGGGCACGATTTGAAGCGGCTATCTGTATGAAAGCTTACCCGTTTTCGATCCGAACGATTCGTGTGAAGGAGATTTCTACTGCAACACGACCACGCAGAAAGAGAACAGAACGTTCAGGCTCTAGCCGTTCAACAAAACCGACGACCGTCACGTAGCTACTTTCCTTATAATACGTGATTTCGAGTTCGTTTCCTTCTATTAAAGCCTCTTGAAGTAAAAAGTGCCACGATTCTTGCAGTTGTTCATCGATTTCAGGCAAGTCGAGCTGATGCATTTGGACATAATACTCCCGGAGCAATTGCAAGTGCTCCGGCATGAGAAAAGGGATCCACTTTAAATTCCCTCGATCACGATACGCTGTCATGAAGATCACCTCCTGGATGACCGCCAACGAAACGAAGCCGCCGTTTGGCGACGCTCGTATCGAGAAACGAGACAGCGAGACGAATCGTTCCTTTCCCGTAGCGGAGGTTAACGATGTCCATTGCTTTTAATAACCGCCGCCGCTTCCAGAGTCGCGTATTATCCTCGAACAAGGATAACTGTAAGGTGCCTTGATCGGCAGTTAGATGTCCCACTGCGACAGATAAAAAACGAACGGGTTCCCCGTCAAGCCAATTCGGTTCGAATAATTGTAAGACATGACGCAGAATGATTCGCTCATCGGATGTCGGATAAGGCAACCGGACTTGACGCGAGAAGCCACTTCGGACGACGTTTCGAGAATAGCGGACACCGATATGAACAGTCCAACCAACTTGATTCGAAAAGCGGCAACGTGCCGCAACATCCTGCACGAGTTCGTTGAGCACATTCCGGATACGTTCGAATTGATAATAGTCCTGCATCAAGGTCACACCGTGTCCAATCGTCCGTTGAGGGGCTTTCTCGAACAAATGGCGAGGGGCAAGCAGTGTCGGTGACGCGTCAAGACCCCAAGCGTGGTGCCATAGTTCGGCGCCGATGACACCGAAGCGTTCATGTAACTCTTCGACTGGGCGCATGGCAAGGTCACCAATCGTTTCAATCCCCATCATCTGCAGATGTTGTTCCATGCGGTGTCCGACTCCCCACATCTTCCGAATCGGAAAATCATGGAGACGTCGTGCGACATCAGCGTATCCACATTGTGCGATGCCTTCTTTTTTCCCGATTAAGTCAAGCGTCAGTTTCGCGATGACGTTATTTGGACCAATCCCGATGCGGACGTGAATGCCGGTCTGCTTCAGAATCGCTTCTTGAATCTTTTTGGCAGCTTGCAGATCGGAACCAAACAGGCGATCGGTTCCAGTCATGTCAATGAAACTTTCGTCAATCGAATAGACACGAATCGCTTCAGGTGGGGCAAATTGATGCAGGACATCTAAAACACGAATCGACGTTTTCATATAAGCGAGCATGCGCGGTTCGACGAGTTGAATCGTACGACGAATGGCGTAGGGTAATTGCTCGATTTCGTACAGTCGACCGGCTGTCTTGATTCCAAGCGCTTTTAGGGCGGGAGTAGCGGCGAGAATGACGGATCCGCTTCGTTTTAAATCGGAGACGACCGCAAGACGTGTCGTTAAGGGAGGGAGATTGCGATACTGGCATTCACAGCTGGCGTAGAAGGAAACACTGTCAACACAAAAAATACGTTTATTCTGTGGTAAAACGACGGAAGGAAACATTTGAATCACTCCTTTACATAAAAGAACATATGTTCTTATTTTGATTTTCTTTGACTATAGCATGGTCTCAAAGTGTCTCAAAATAAAAAACTGTTGAAAAAAGAGGGAATTCGAACGATTGACCCTTATGCAAAAGGAGTTTGATACACTAAAGGAGAGAAAAAGGGGGAATTTCTATGAAAGAGATCGTTATCCGTTTACCAGAATTACCGAAAACGCTTCAAGCAGAGACGTTCGATCAAGTCGAAATCGACGATCCATATCTGAAAGGAGCACGTTATGAAAAGGAGTCGATGCCTGTCGAACTGACGGAGCGTATCGATGCCTATCAAGTATGTTTTCAAAATGTCTCGTTCGCGAACCTCACCTTTGACCGCGGTTCGTTCGAAGATATTCGTTTCGAGCAATGTGACTTAACAGGATGTCACTTCCAAGAAACCCGTTTTCACCGCGTGTCTTTCGTCGGATGCCGGATGACGGGTGTTCAGTTTGAAGATTGTACGCTTGATCATCTGACGATCGAAGAAGGACTCGCAGACTATGCCCAGTTCATTCGTAGTACTGTCCGTCATCAGCATTGGAGTGAAACGACGATGAAAGAAGCACAGTTCTTCGAAGTGAAACCGACCCATTGGAAACTCGAAGCGGTCCGGCTTACTGATAGCCAATGGATTGAAACACCATTAAAAGGTCTTGATCTCCGGCAGACGGAACTCTCTGGTATCACAATCGATCCGCGATTTTTACCGGGCGCAGTCATTACGGAAGAACAAGCAGTCGCCTTCGCTCGATTATTAGGATTGGTCATTCCATGAAAAAAGTCTCTTTTCGATGAATTTCGAAAAGAGACTTTTGATGTGTTCTTAAAATGACATCGTTTCGCCATCTTCCGGAATGAGGAAATGGGCAGAGAGGTGGAAGGCAGCTAAAAAGTCAGCAATCATGTCGCGCCGCAGGAGACAGTGATTGACGGACTCGAGGTGCGAGACGATGATCGTTGCTTCCGCTGCTGCTTCGTGTACGGCAAGGAGATCACGCTGCGACATCGTGATCGGTTCTCCCGTCAGGAACTGGGCAGCCCCACTGTTGACGACGATGATATCTGGTGTATGTTGTTCAATCGCATGCGCGACCTCGTCACACCAGATCGTATCACCTGCGATATAAAGCGTCGGTTCGTCCGGATGCGTGAGGACAAGTCCGGAGACATGTCCCATTCGTTCACCGATTTCACCGACACCATGCTGTCCACCTGTTCGATGGACCTGGATATCACCGATCGTCACACCGGAATCGAAGGAAGAGACGTTCGTGAAGCCGGCTTCTCGGATTTGCCGTGCGTCTTCTTCTTGCTGCGCATAGAATGGCAAATGCTTGGGTAGAAATTGTTTTGCAGCATCATCGAAATGATCCGCGTGCAGATGCGTGACGAAGACAGCGTCAGGATCGAGCAGTGTCTTAACATCGACCGGTAAGTCGACGAGTGGATTGGCGACGGCATTCGGCGTTTGACCGAAAGGAGGTAAACTGCCTTTTTCGCCGAGAAACGGATCAATCAGTAAAACTTGATTGGCATACGTGACGACAAGCGTCGCATTACGAATTTGTTGAATATCCATTAGGTTCATCCTCTCTCAATGACTCGGATTGATTATTCCCCGTCTGGCATTCAATGAATCCTATCGTAAGCGTTTCTCCATCGCCATGACGTCGACGTATTCGCCGTTCAAGCGACCTTGTTCCTTAAATGTCCCAACAATCCGGAATCCGGAACGGATGTAGAGCTTTTGTCCGATTTTATTGAACGGGAAGGTAAAGAGAATCAGCTTATGCATCTGATGATCGCGCGCATGTTGTTCGGCAGTTTCTAACAACTGTGTCCCGATCCCTTGTCCGCGATGTGTTCGAGTAATGTAGACGGAAATCTCACCAACTGTCGCATAGACAGGACGCGGGTTATACGGATCAAGAGAAATGAAGCCGAGGACACCTGTCTCATCTTCTGCGACATATCCAGCGTAGCGATGCGTACGCTCTGCATACCACTGGGTCATGAACGATAAATCTTTTCGATCCGTCTCAAGCGTTGCGATTCGGTCTTCGATGCCTTCATTATAAATGGATAGAACGGCGGGTAAATCATGTTCCGTTACAGGACGAATATGCATGTTGCTCACTCCCCAATCGCTTTTCCCTCATTATATCTGTTACGTGTCGATGTAGTGATATGTTTGTGAGATAAGAAAAAGCGCCGATTCTCCTTATATAGAAGAAATCAACGCTTTTGTCGTTCTTAAGAGACCGTGGATGTCTCGTTCTCGTAAATTGGAACCCAGCCATCCGTCGTGACGAAAATTCGAACAGCGACGACTTTCCGATCCTCTTGGAGCGTAAAGTAGTGGCGTGTATTGACAGGAACAGAAATCAAATCACCAGGATTGAGTTCGATGTTATAGTAGCCGACTTCTTCGTCTTTGATCGCGAAGACGCCGTGACCGCTTACGATGAAACGGACTTCATCATCCGTGTGATGATGTTCTTTCTGGAAGTTGACGAGCAACTCGTCAAGGTTCGGTGTCGTATCCGAAAGTGAAATGATATCAGCTGTCTGATATCCACGACGTTCTGATACGTCTTTGATTTCTGGAGCGAACGTATCGAGAATCGTTTGTTTGTCGGCATCCGTCAGTGTGAAGTTCTCGACGAGAGGTGCTGGTAGTTTTGAGACGTCCCATTGTTCGTAAAGAACGCCGCGCGATGCGAGGAAGTCAGCGACTTCCGTTTGATCCGTATACCGTGTGTTTGTTTCTTGGAATAAGACTGTTGCCATGAGATGATTCCTCCTTTTAATAGATAGATTGACGGCATGATTGCAACGTCAACGTATAGTTGAATAAAAACTCGAAGGCTTCGAGGTGTTTCTTTGCTTCAAAGGCGGTCGGTGCCCAGACCGTGATTCCGTGATTGCGAATCAGGACGGCACCGCTGTCCGCTGTGACATATGGCGCAAAAGCAGCAGCGAGTGTCGGGATGTCCGCGTGATTCGGAATGATCGGCACCGTGACCGTCGCATCTTCTTCCCAGTGACCGAGTGCCTTGATGATTTCTTGACCGGAGAAGGTGATACTTCCCTGATCGCCATATAACTCCGAAATCACATTGTTCGCAATCGTATGGACATGCAGGGAACATCCGGCGTTCGTTCGGTTGAACACTTCGACATGGAGCAATGTCTCAGCAGAAGGGCGCCCGGATTGCTCGCCGATCAATTGACCGGTCGCATCGACATGAACGAAGTCGTCAGGAGTCGTCTGCCGCTTATCTTTCCCACTTGCCGTCACAAGAAATTCAATCGGAATACCGGACGTCCGAATGGCGAGGTTACCACTCGTACCAGGGAACCAATCGCGCGCTGCAAGTTCTTGTTTGATGGCGCGTAGTTCTTCATACCGTCGCATGAATGTCATATCGTCACCTCCGATCGTGCTAAATCATGAACGATATCGTGGAACGTCTCAAAAGGTGTATAGGCGATATCATTTTCTTCACACAACGTGATCAGATAATCACGGGCATAGACACGATCCGCTTGTTTTGCGAGTTCGAAGTCCGTCACTGAGTCACCGATGACGATGATGACGTCATCGTCTTTGCATAATGTACGGGCAACGGATGTTTTACAACAGCCGCATCCATTCGTGCAATGGGCATCGCAGGCGTGTGGCCAATCGATGTGGACGAATGGACCACTGAAATCGGCAATGTTACAGTAAATCTGCTCTTGCTCGAGGAACGGTGCTAAGATCGGTTCGACGAAAAAGTCCATTCCACCGCTAACAATCGAAAAATGGATTCCTTGACGACGACTGTACTGAAGCAACTCCGAAAATCCTTCGCGAATGACGGCGCGCTCCATCAAGAAATCAAGATAGTCCGCTTTACCGTCGGACGGCAGAAGCGCGAACATCTGCCCGACACCACTTTGGATCGATAACGTCCGGTCGAGCACGCCACGTTTCAACGGTTCGAAGTCATTCACTGGCACAAATACCTCCATGAGTGCAATGATGTTATCCTGCATCGTTACGGTACCGTCGAAGTCACAAAGAATTCGTAAGGTCATGACTTGATCCCCCAAGCGTCGAGCGCGACTCGTAATTCTTCATGTCGTGACGCAGCATTCGATAGGGATTCATTTGCGAGTGCCGCATCAAGTGCTTGACGAAAAGCGATAACACCAGCCGCAGCACCTTGCGGATGACCATGTACGCCACCACCAGCGTTGATGACGGAATCGATCCCGAAGTCGCGTACGAGTTGAGCAACGAGTCCTGGGTGAATACCGGCTGAAGGGACAGGGAAAATCGCTTTCGTCTGACCGAGGCGAGTCGCTTCGACCGCGATGCCGCGGGCGACGTCCTTCGGAAGAGCGACATTGCCGTAAGGTGACGGGAATAGTGTTAAGTCTGCACCAGCAACGCGCGGTAATGTGCCAAGTAAGACAGGCGCTGCAACACCGTGGTTCGGGCTAGCAATCAATGCACCGCTGTAAGCCGGATGATTGAAAATGGGAACGTTGATCTCCGGATCACTTGCCAATTCACGTAAGACGTCGAGTCCGTATGTGAAGGTATTCAACAAGAAAGCAGTTGCTCCAGCGTCAATCAATCGTTTGGCTTGATCCTTGAGCGTAAAGACGGGACCACTAAGTGTGATCGCATACAACGCACGTTTACCGGTCCGGTGGAAATGAGCATCGATAACCTCACGTCCGATCCGTGCCCGATCAATCGTCGGTGTCAACGGATTGTCATATAGGATCTCATCGTCCTTGACGAGATCGATCCCACCAGCAAGTTGTCCTTCGAGTTGATCACGAAGGAACGATAAATCGCGTCCGATGACCCCTTTGAAGATGCTCATTAACAGTGGACGATCTTCGACACCAATCAAGGAACGAACCCCTTCAATCCCGAACTTCGCACCTGGAAAATCCGACGTGAATGTATCGGGTAGTAGCAGTTCTGTTAATTTGATTTCACCGTCGAGTGAAAGTTTCCCGAAGACGGTCGTCAAGATCGCAGAAAAGTCGCGCGATACATTGTGTTCCGGGTAACGAATCGTGATATAGCCTTTACCGTCGCGCTCTTCCGTATGTACGACTTCTCCTTTGAATGAGGCGAGTTGTTGTTGCTCAAGATGATTCAGCTCCGTCCAGGAACCAACCGTCAGACCAAGCGCGAGTTGTTCGGCGCGTTGCTCCAGTCGATCGCGGGCGGTCAATTGATAAGTAGCTGTGATGTAAGCCATGTCTTTCCTCCTTCAATAAAAAAATGGTCTCTTGTCAGCGACAAGAGACCATGAATGATTCGAACGTGGACTCTTATCTGTCAGCTTAGTAGCTGCAAGAATTAGCACCGTGCCAAAAGGTCGGTTGCTGCGACATCGTAGGGCTTGTCCCTCCGTCTGCTCTTGATAAGAATTGGATGAAATTGTGAAATCTAATTGCAATTTTTACATGAGAGTCACGACTTGTCAAACTATTTTTAGAAAATTTATTTTTTTGAAAATACTCTTTCTATATATGGAGCGAAAACGATATCCGTTTCTGCTTGATTTCGATTTGACAGCAGGGAAGAGGATTGCGTAAGATTCAAATCAATATCACACACGACAACTACATACGACTCTTATCGCGAGTTGGCAGAGGGAATTGGCCCGATGACGCCGCAGCAACCGACCACTTGGCACGGTGCTACATCCAACAGACGTTTCGTCTGAGAGATAAGAGGACGCAGTGACTTTCCTGCGCCTCTTTTCGATGACGAAAAGAGGCGCTTTTTCGTGTATCACACAGGGGGAACTGAGATGACATACAAAGCATTTACAGAACAGGACGCGATCGAACGGGTCCGCTCACTAGGACTGATCGGCGACGGAGCCGTCGAAGCAGAAGAGATTGGCGACGGCAATCTCAACCTTGTCTTTCGAATTCGAGAAGGTGAACATCGATTGATTCTAAAACAAGCACTTCCGTACGCGAAAGTCGTCGGTGAAAGCTGGCCACTATCACTCGAGCGGGCGTGGATCGAGCAATCCGCACTCCGTGAATTCGCCCGGCATGCCGTGCCGTTCGTACCGCGTGTTTTTCATGCTAGTCACGACGAGGCGTATACGGTCATGGAAGATCTTTCACATCTGACAATCGTTCGAAGCGGTTTACTCGCAGGTGAACAGTATCCGTTGCTTGCGGAACATATTGGTTCTTATCTCGCTCGGACTTTATTCCATACATCGGACTTTGCGCTTGGTCCGGTTGAAAAAAAACGTGTCGCCCGAACGTACTACAATCCGGACTTGTGCGACATCACGGAAAAATTAATCTTCACGGATCCGTTCCATGACGCGGAGACGAACGAGATTGAAGCCGGGCTTGAAGAAGAGGTGGCACGTCTATGGGCGGACGATGAGTTGAAACGCGAAGTCGCAAAACTCGAAGCGCTTTTCATCACGAAAGGAGATGCGTTGCTACACGGCGATCTACATACAGGAAGCATCTTTGCTTCGGCAACGGAAACGAAAGTCATCGATCCAGAATTCGCCTTTTATGGTCCATTCGGATTTGATGTCGGACAGTTCATCGCCCACTTATTCTTTGCAGCATACCCGGATTATTCAGCACTTCGTGATGCCCGGATTCGCGACATCGATACGTTCTGGCTGACGTTCGCTTCGACGTTCCGCGCCTTATGGGAACGCGAAGCCGTCGAACCATTCCGGACATCGGGACTCGTCGACGATGTACTGAGCACGATCTTGCAGGATGCCCTTGGCTTTGCCGGTTGCGAACTGATTCGTCGGACGATCGGACTCGCACCAGTCGCTGATTTAGAAACGATTAGTTCTATGACGGAACGACTAGAACGAAAACAACATGCTTTACGTTTAGGATCGGCGTTAATCAAACGTCGGACCGAATGCCGGACATTTGATGATTTACGAAACTTCGACGTAACGGAGGAACTTAGCCGATGAGTACATTCGTTCAAAGTATTCGTTATGAAGATCGTGTCTTGACGATTCTCGATCAGACACGTCTACCGCAGGAAGAACACTATGAAGTCATTACCGATCTTGCACAAGCGGTCGAAGCGATTAAACAACTGCGCGTCCGAGGGGCGCCTGCGATCAGTTTATTTGGCGGATTCGTACTCGTTCAAGAGGCGTACCGGTTTGAAGCAGAACTGTCGATCTATAAGCAGACTTTGCTTGAGACATCAGCGACGTTACTCGCGACACGACCGACGGCTGTTAACTTACGAAATGTCCTTGATCAATTGAATCCAATCATTCAAGACGGGACGTCGGTAGAAGAGATCCGCGAACGGCTCGAGCAGCGGACGATTGCCTTATACGATCAGGATGCGCAGACGTCACGTCAAATCGGGATTCATGCACTTGAATTGTTCCAGTCAGGTGACCGGATCCTAACGATCTGTAATGCTGGATCGATTGCGACCGCTGCTTATGGAACAGCACTTGCGCCATTCTATATCGCAAAAGAACGCGGCATTGAATTATCGGTTTTTGCGAGTGAGACGCGACCATTACTGCAGGGAGCACGACTGACGACATGGGAGCTACAACGTGCCGGCATCGATGTCACGCTAATTACAGATAACATGGTCGCCCATACGCTGAAAGAAAAACAGATCGATGCAATCATCGTCGGGGCGGACCGGATTACACGCAACGGAGATACGGCGAATAAGATCGGAACGTTCCAACTAGCATTACTCGCTCAAGCTTTCGGTATCCCGTTTTACGTCGCAGCACCGCTCTCGACGTTTGATTTCTCACTTGTTTCCGGAGACGCGATCGAAATTGAAGAACGTGATCCGCAGGAAGTGACGACTGTCCAAGATGTTGCGACAGCACCAGAAGGAGTTGCTGTCTTCAACCCAGCTTTTGATGTCACACCACACACATTGATCACGGGCATCATCACCGAACTTGGTATTATCACGCAACCGAATGAAGAAACGATTGAAAAATTAACGGGGCTTCAACCCCTCGGATAAGGAGACAATTCATGAAAAAATTAGCTTACGCCGTCCTAGCACCGGCCTTATTACTAGCGGCTTGTGCGAATGGAGAAGCGACGACGAAAGTCGTCAAGGATGTACCAAAAGGAGTTCAATCGGACGTCAAGATCGCCGTCATCCGTAACCTCGCATCGGACGACCATACGAAGCAATTCCTTGATGGCGCACGAAGTGAAGGAGAAGCGCTCGGCTTTAAAGTCAGCACGTTCATTTCGGAAGGTAACGATGTCAAGTTCAAGGAACTGGTCGCGCAGGCGATTCAGCAAGAGTATGATGGGCTCATCATTTCGCACGGTAAGGAAGACTATGCCTATGACATGATCAAACCAGCAGTCGATAAAGGACTGAAGGTCGTGACGTTCGATACGGTCACGAAGAAAAAAGGGGCATCTCTACAAGACGTGACGGAAACGTTCCAAAACGATCATCAACTTGCGAAGCTATCACTCGATGAAGTGACGAAGGTGACGGACAAAAAGCCGGTCCGTGTCATCAAACTCTGGTTCGGACCAGGTTTTGCCCCGCTCGATCGTCGTCAGGAAATCTATAAGACGTACGAAGCAGACGGCAAAATCAAAACGCTTGAGACGGTTGGACCGACGAACTTCCAAGATGTCCAAGGGGATATCGCGACAAAGATGAATGCCATTCTCGCGAAATACCCGAAAGGAAGCGTTGATGCCGTTTGGGGAGCATGGGACGAAGTCGCAAAAGGCGCTTACAAATCGCTCAAGGATAATAAACGTCAAGAAATCCCATTGATCTCGATCGATGTCTCAAATCAGGACATCAACCTGATGCGTGAGAAAGGCAGCAACTGGGTTTCGACGAGTGCGGTGGATCCATTCCTGATTGGACAAACGGACATGCGACTACTGGCTAAGAAAATCGCCGGAGAGAAGACACCAGATAGCTTTGATCTCGATGCGAAACTCGTTGAGCAGAAGGCATTGAAGCAGGACACAACGATGTATAATCTTGATACGATCATCAAAGGTTGGAGTACGTCGGATAAATTCAATGAGCCGTGGATGGACCGGTTGCGTGACGTCCATAAAAAACAATGACGTCTATCAATCATCACCTGGAAATGACCGGGATTTCACTTGCGTTTCCGGGAGTCCAGGCACTCAAGCAAGTCTCCTTTGAGGTGAAGTCTGGTGAAATTCATGCGCTTGTCGGTGCGAATGGTGCCGGTAAGTCGACGCTGATGAAAGTCTTATCTGGAGCGGAAACAGCGGATGAAGGAATCATCCGTCTTGACGGGAAAGAACTGTCAATTCAATCTCCGCGTGATGCAAAACGAATCGGGATCGATCTCGTCCAACAAGAGGTTGATGTGGCGCTTGTCCCGTATTTGACGGTTGCTGAGAATATCTGTCTCGATCTGTTGACGGACGGAACAATGACGGGTTTGGTATCCCAACGCCGTTACATACAGCGTGCGAAAGAAGCGTTAGCGACATTACAGGCGGATATTTCCGTCAAGACACGTGTCGAAGAATTACGTCTTGCTGAAAAGCAACTCGTATTGATTGCACGCGCCCTCGTTCAGGAACGTCGTTTTTTAATTTTGGATGAACCGACGGCACCTCTCAGTCAGGCGGAAACAAGCCATCTCTTTTCAGTCGTGCGTCGTTTAGCGGAACGGGGACTTGGGATCATTTTCATTTCCCACCGCCTACAAGAATTGTATGACATTTGCGACTCCATCTCGGTCATGCGCGACGGTCAACTCATCTCGCGACATCTTTTGACAGACATCACGAAGGAAGCTGTCGTTGAGCAGATGCTCGGGCGTAAGCTTACGTCTGTCGCGAAAACGTCACGGATCAATGCGACGAACGTACTGACGGTCGAGAGTGCCACGAATGCGGACGTCCGCGACATCTCCTTGACGGTTCAAGCAGGGGAAGTCGTTGGTATCGCGGGTCTTGTCGGTGCCGGTAAAACGGAATTATGCAAAGCATTATTCGGTGATCGCCCGTTTCAGGAAGGGGAGGTTCGTATAGGTGGAAAAGCCCATCGCCTTTGCAATCCACAAGCTGCGATTCAAGCGGGAATCGGTCTCGTTCCGGAAGAACGGCGAAAAGAAGGAATTCTTGTTGCCGATTCTGTCGCAGAAAACCTGACAGCAGCGGCAGCTCATGATTTCGTCAACCGCTGGGGACTGATGGATCGTCGTAAAGAAGTCGAACAGGCATCGAAATGGGTCAAGGAGCTGGGCATCAAAGTGGCAGACGTGAAACAGGAAGTAGGTCAACTATCCGGTGGGAATCAACAAAAAGTCGCCATCGGAAAATGGTTACTGACCGATGTTTCTGTCCTCGTCTTAGATGAACCGACGAAAGGTGTCGATGTCGGAGCTAAACAAGATATCTATCGTCTGATTGACGAACTCGCGCAACAACAAAAAGGGATCCTTTACGCGACGAGTGAATGGGATGAACTTTTGACCGTCACGGACCGAATCTACGTCATGTTCGATGGACGGATTGTCCATGAAACGAAGACGGCGGATACATCAGAAGAAACCTTGTTGTGGTATGCGACAGGAGGAGGGCAACGATGAATGAGGTAGTATCAAAACAAACGAATCGGGGGAAAGGTTTACGTCCGGTCCTTGGATTCTTGAACGACTGGGGGATCGTCCTCGCGATCCTTGCCCTCGTCCTGTTTTTTGCGACGACGGCTCCAACATTCCTACAAGGGACGAATTTGATCAATATTTTACGAAGTATCTCCATCGTGACGATCATCGCGATTGGTTTGACGGTTTCATTGACGATCAATGGATTTGACTTATCCGTAGGATCAACTGCAACACTTGCAAGCTCCTTCGTCGTCTCATTCTTCGTCTGGTACAGTCTGCCACTCGGTGTCTCGATTGGTCTAGCACTCCTTCTGTCTTTAAGTGTCGCCTTGTTGAACATCTTACTTATCGTCTGGTTTAAGATTCCGGATTTGTTTGCGACGCTTGCGACGATGTTCATCGTCGAAGGTGCCGCGATGACGTATACCGGTGGTGGTTCAATCAGTGCCGGAATGCCGCGCTTAGACGGTACACCAACAGTCGGCACAATTCCGGAGGCGTTCGCGAAAATCAGCCAGGCGCCTTGGATCATCGTCATCATGCTCGTCGTCGTCGCTATGACACATGTCTTTTTAAGTCATACGCGACACGGTCGTTTTCTCTATATCATCGGTGGGAATCCAGAAGCCGCACGACTGACGGGAATTCGTGTCAACCGCTACCGGGCACTCGCATATCTGATTGCTGGGTTACTTGCTGCAATCGGTGGGATTTTGCTTGCGTCACAAGTCGGATCGTCGCAAATCAACGCCGGGTCCGGTTACTTGATGCCAGCGGTCGCAGCTGCCTTCATCGGCTCGTCGTTCGCAGGGCAAGGAAAACCGAATGCCCTTGGCACACTCGTCGGAGCTTGTCTCGTCGGGATTCTTGAAAATGGTCTTGTCATGTTGTCTGTTCCATACTATTCGTTGAATATCATCAAAGGGCTGGTCCTTGCGGTCGCACTCGCGACGACCTATGCGCGGTATCGGAAAAAATAATTAAAATTCGACGTTTCATTTATAACATATTCGGTAATATTCAATATATGAAAGGATGGTGATGCACATGAATGATTACCAATGTAGAGGGAACGATCGCATGTCGCTTCTGAAAGAAGAGGATCACCGGACTTGACGAACGTTGTCCATTGACACGGATGTATTCGTGTTTTACGTGCAACTGCACGGTTCAAGAACGGATTACGGCATGTGTTCGTTCCTGAAACAAATAAGGGGAAACGCTACGGCGTTCCCCCTTTTTCACGTGCTTGAAACTGCTCGTATTTCTTTAAAAGCATAGCGGAATATGAGATGATATAAAAAGTCAGAAAATTCAACTACTATGAGAGCAAGGGGCCTGACAATGCGAACATACACTAAGGAGATTCAAGCGATTATCGACAACGTAGAGAAAGTCATCATCGGTAAGGAAGATGTCATCACACAATCATTGGCAGCATTACTAGCGGGCGGTCACGTTCTATTAGAAGACGTACCGGGAGTCGGGAAGACGATGCTCGTCCGTGCGTTCAGCCGATCGATCGGGTTGACCTTCAAACGTGTTCAGTTCACGCCAGACCTACTTCCGTCAGATTTGACGGGTGTATCGATGTATAATCAGAAAACAAGCCAGTTCGAATATAGACCGGGTCCTTTAATGGGAAACATCGTTTTAGCCGATGAGATCAACCGAACATCACCAAAAACTCAATCTGCCTTACTTGAGGGAATGGCGGAAGCGAACGTCACCGTCGATGGTGAGATTCATACGCTTCCGAATCCCTTTTTCGTCATGGCGACACAAAACCCGATTGAACATGAAGGAACGTATCCGTTACCAGAAGCACAACTCGACCGTTTTCTCGTCAAAGTCAAAATGGGTTATCCTGATTTCCAGCAAGAAATGAAGTTGCTCACGCGTTTTGAACGGGATGAACCAATCGAAACACTCGAAGCTGTAATTGGTCGCGAGCAATTGCTCCAGATGAAAGAAGACGTCAAGAACGTCCATGTCTCACAGCCTGTCAAAAAATATATCGTCCATCTCGTTCAAGCGACACGGACGAATGGGTCACTCTACCTCGGCGCGAGTCCTCGTTCTTCGATTGCCTTGATGAAGGTAGCGCAAGCGTGGGCGTACATGGAAGGACGCAGTTTCGTTTTGCCGGATGATGTTAAACATCTCTTGATTCCAGTCCTGTCACACCGCCTGATTTTGACAGCGGATGCGCGTTATCACGGTCAATCGTCGGAACGGATTTTAGAACAGATCAAAAAAGAGGTTGCTGTACCGATCCAACAAGACGTGGAGTCCCTATGACGAAGTGGCAAATTGGTTGGCGTTACGCTGTATTACTTTTGACGACGGCAGCCTTATGGGCATATGCGCGCGTTGATGGCGGAAATGTCGCTTCCTTGCTGTTTTACGTCATGGCTGGTCTGACCGTCTACTGGACGCTCTTCCTCGTTTGGCCCGTCACGCAGGCCCTTGCGACGCGCGAAGTATCGAACAAGATGCTCGTTGCTGGAACCGATATCCCGGTTTCCTTACGGGTTCGTCGACGTTTTCCGTTTCTCGTCGGAGCCGTCGAAGTGACGGAGGTGATTCCGAACGAACTCAGTGAAGAAAAACTCGATATCAGCCGTCCACTCCGAGCCCATTACCGGAAGACGGAGCAAATCGATTACACGATACCATCGATTCGTCGAGGGGTGTATCAGATTCCAGGCTGTATCGTCGAAATCACGGATCCATTCGGGTTATTCAAGCGGAAGCGGATGTTTCCGGTCGAGACGTATCTTGCGATTGAACCAGCGCGCCTTGCCGTTCAGCTTCCCCATGAGGAAGACCGTGGCGATGGGGGGATCTCACCGGTGTCACTTGATCTTCGCCAGTCGTCCTTTACCGTCGTCGGGGTCCGGGAATACGTCAGTGGGGATCGGATGAATCAGATTGACTGGAAAGCGACAGCGAAACGCCAAGGGTTGATGACGAAGACGTTCGAACGAGAGCAAGAACGGGAGACGACGATCGTTTTTGATGAGGGAACGGAGGCGGGTGAAGCCTTCGAACGTGTCATCTCGATGCTCGCAGAAACGACGGATCAGTTGAACAAGCGACGACTGAGCTACCGGATCCATCTCGTCGGGCATGCTGTTCAATCATTGTCATTACCACTTGAAGGAGCAAAACTGACGCATTACCTGATGACGGCGCAACCGAGTCGGACGCGGACGTTCATCGAGTCATGGGAGTACTCGTCTAAGGCGCTTCGATTGAGCGGGAATGTCCTCTTTATCACACCGGATCTTGAATCAAATAATGAACTATGGATTTCGAAGATTAATCAAGAAGCCACCGTTCATGTCTATACACCAGAACGGAGGGGAGTGCGATGATACGACGATTAATCTGGAACGCCATCGCAGCAGCCCTTTTGACTTGTTTCATGCCACCACTTCTCGAACTGACGACATTCGAGCATCTTTGGTCCTTCTTACCGATGCTGTTCCTGCCTTTACTGTTATCGCATCTCGCGCGACGTTACTTCTTACTTGGCAGTCTCGCGGGGCTACTATTGTCGTTCTACTTGATTTTGACACCGGGTTCTGCACCGTGGGGAATTTTTACGGAAATCAGCTCGGATATTCGAAGTGTCATCAATGGTGAATTACCGGGACGACCAGCCTTTGCGCTGTCGATTGGTTTGATCAGTTTCTTGATCGCTTATCTCGCGCGCCGGACGTTCCCGAATCGTGGGTTCGTCTTCGGACTTGCCTTCGGAGTCATCGGGTTCATCGCCTATTGCGATACCTGGACGGATTACTCGGGAGAGACGTTCATTCTTTATCCGATCATCTTGTCTTTGGTATTGCTGTATGCGACGGAGGTCAATGAACGACCGCGTGCTTCCTACGTACGCCCACTGAGCGCATTATTCATTATGGGAGCTGTCATCGTCGCTGCTGTCCAAAGTCCTGTCATCAATGCGACATGGCAAGACAGTTGGTACGATTTGACGTCGGGTCTTGAAGGGGAAGGAGAGCCGACAAATGCGATTCAGAAGGTCGGATACGGTAACAACGATGAGCAACTTGGAGGACCATTCCAGATGGACGACCGAGAAGTCTTCCAAGTCGAAAGTGAAGGGAACCGCTACTGGCGCGTTGAAACAAAAGATATTTATACCGGAAAAGGTTGGATCTTGTCGGAGTCAAACCCTGAAATCGATGGACGTGGTTTTTTCTCGACCTTCGGTACAGAGGTCAAGACCCGCGAAGAGACAGCAACATTTGAAATGGCGCGTGAATTACCATTCGTGCCATATAATGGTGACAATGTACGGGTCGAAGTGAATCAACAACGACAAAATGTGTTGGTTGACCCCGAGAATCAAAAAATTTCGTATCTCGACGAGGCGGATCGTCAACGGAACTATCGAATCGACTATTCGTACCCACTCTTTACGGAAGAACAGCTCCAGACAGATGAACCCGTCAATTTATCGGAGAATGAAACGGAGCGGTATCTCCAACTGCCGGAAGGTTTACCGCAACGAGTTCGTGATTTAGCGGAACAAATCGTCGAGGGTGAGGAGACACCATGGGACAAAGCACGGGCGATTGAAAATTATTTCGAAGAAGAAAACTTTGAATACAATACAGAAGATGTTGCTGTACCGAAAGAAAATCAGGATTACGTCGATCAGTTCCTGTTCGAGACGAAACTCGGATACTGTGATAACTTCTCGACATCAGCCACTGTATTACTTCGGGCAGCTGGGTTACCCGCACGCTGGGTGAAAGGATTCACGGGGGGCGAATCCGACGTCATCGGAGCTGCCGTGACGAGTTATACAGTACGCAATAAAAATGCCCATTCGTGGGTCGAAGTTTACATTGAAGGACCAGGCTGGGTACCGCTTGAACCGACAGTCAGTTTCGATGGAGCAGGACAATACACGATCGATCGGGAAACGAATAACGAGACGGAACAAGCAAACCCGCAACGTGAGACAGAAGATAATACGGAGACAACGACGCCAAATCGTCCTCAAGAAAATCTTCTCGATGAAGAACAGACGACTAGCGCCGGACAGACGGAGCAGAAGTCAATTCCATTTTGGCCAATCTTCCTGACGGCACTTGCTCTCTTGTTCCTCTACTTGTTCAGAAAACCGATTATTCGGACGCTTGCGATTCTCTTCTTCCGGAGACAGATTGAACGACCGGAAGGATTCCGACGGATGTATCGGTATCTCTTGCGGCGTCTTGATAAAAAAGGATTCCATTATCAAGATGGTCGGACGCTTGCGGAACTTGCTCACGAAGTCGATGGGTACTACGAGACGTACGCGATGCGACCGTTGACGGATGCTTACGAGCGGATGGTTTATGGTGGAGAATCATTATCGGCTGATAAAAAACGTGAATATTTCGAAAATATCATTCGTCATGTAGAGGGTTGATATTTACGAAACGATACAGGTACAATGGGAACAACGTAAATCACACACATGCAATCTCCTTTGTATATACTCGCGAATATGGCGCGAGAGTCTCTACCGGGTCACCTTAAACGACCTGACTATGAAGGAGCAGACCCTTCGTATACATTTTTTTGTGAAGCGGCCTGCTCTTTTTCCATTTTATCCATGGGCGAAGAGCGGGCTTTTTTCATAGGGTACGCATGAAATCAGAAAGGCGGGAACAGATTTGGAAGCACATTTGGACCAGGAAATGATTCTCGTCCTCGATTTTGGAGGACAGTACAATCAATTGATCACACGTCGTATTCGGGACCTTGGTGTCTACAGTGAATTGCATTCGCATAAAATCACTGCAGCTGAAGTAAAAGAAATCGCACCTGCTGGTATCATCTTCTCAGGTGGTCCACGTAGCGTCTACGCGGAGGATGCGTACCGGTGTGACCCGGAAATCTTCGACCTCGGTATTCCAATCTTCGGAATCTGTTACGGCATGCAGCTCATGTCACAACATTTCGGCGGAACAGTGGAACGTGCGGGACATCGTGAATATGGAAAAGCCACATTGACGTTACAAGACCCGTCACCGATGTATGCGAACTTACCGCTAGAACAAACGGTCTGGATGAGTCACAGTGACCTCGTCACATCTGTGCCTAACGGATTCGTCGTTGATGGGACGAACGTGTCATGTCCAATCGCTTCGATCAAGAACGAAGAGTTGAAAATGTATGGTGTGCAGTATCACCCAGAAGTAAACCATACGGTCTTCGGAAAAGAATTGCTCAAGAACTTCCTCTTTGAAGTCTGTAAATGTGCAGGCGACTGGTCAATGGAGAACTTCATCGAAATCGAAGTAGCGAAGATCCAAGAACAAGTCGGCGATAAAAAAGTTCTTTGTGCTCTTTCAGGTGGTGTCGACTCGTCTGTCGTCGCAGCTTTGATTCACAAGGCAATCGGTGATCAATTGACATGTATGTTCGTCGATCACGGTTTACTGCGTAAGGGAGAAGCGGAAAGCGTCATGAAGACATTCGCGGATCACTTCCACATGAACGTCATCAAGATTGATGCCCAGGACCGTTTCCTCGACAAACTCCGTGGTATCTCGGATCCAGAGCAGAAACGTAAAATCATCGGCAACGAGTTCGTCTACGTCTTCGACGAAGAAGCTTCGAAGCTGACGGATATGGACTTCCTTGCCCAAGGTACACTCTATACGGATATCATCGAGAGTGGTACGGATACGGCACAAACAATCAAATCACACCACAACGTCGGTGGACTGCCGGAAGACATGCAGTTTGAATTGATCGAACCGATCAACACGTTGTTCAAGGATGAAGTCCGTGAACTTGGGAAAGAACTTGGCCTTTCTGATGAAATCGTCTGGCGTCAGCCGTTCCCAGGACCAGGTCTCGGGATTCGTGTCCTTGGTGAAATCACAGATGAGAAACTCGAAATCGTCCGCGAATCTGATTTCATTCTTCGTGATGAGATTAAAAAAGCTGGACTCGAGCGCGAAATCTGGCAGTACTTCACAGTCCTTCCTCCAATCCGTTCGGTTGGTGTCATGGGCGATGAGCGGACATACGACTATGCTGTCGGAATCCGCGCTGTTACGTCAATTGACGGGATGACTTCAGACTGGGCACGGATCCCATGGGACGTGCTTGAGAAGATCTCGGTTCGAATCGTCAACGAAGTCCAGAACGTTAACCGCGTCCTGTACGATGTGACGTCGAAACCACCGTCAACGATCGAGTGGGAGTAAGTACTGGGCTTACTGAGACGATTCGTCTCATGAAGCTTGTGGTATCAACGATTTAAAGGGGACAGGTGAAAGGAAGTCTGTTTCACCTTCAACAATTCGATTTCAAAATGAAGCTCCCTCCCATTCACATGATTTGTGAATGGGAGGGCCTTTTTTTGTGGTCAAATTTATGAAACTGTTAGACGATTTTAAACTGAATAAAAAAGTTTAAGGACGGAGAGCAAAGTATATCGAGGTATGTATCTGGCGTTTAGTAAGGCTTGAAGATTTTATGCAGAATGAGTTAAGCGTGGAAAAGTAGAAAAGGGAAAGTACTTAATAAATAGATAATGGATAAAATTTACATTAATAATTAATACATGTATATTTAATATAGTGAGGAGAGGGTCGAATTGGGATTAGGATTTAGAAAGAGTTTCAAGATTGCACCTGGTGTAAGAGTTAGTGTTTCGAATAAGAGTATTGGAATCAGTGGAGGCATTAAAGGGTTAAGGTATTCTGTAAATTCAAGAGGACAGCGTAGAACAACTGCAAGTATTCCTGGAACAGGTATTTCTTATACCAGTACATCAAGCTCTGGAAGAAGGTATAAAAGTGCTGCGATGAATAATAGACAGCAATTAATTCGTCAACAGAAAGAAATTGCAAAACAAGAGGAAATACAGAGAGCAAAATATGAGGTAGAAATGTATGAAAATAAAATCGAATTAATACATTCAATTCATAAAGAATGTGATGATACTTTCGACTGGTTAGATATAAGTCGTTCTAAACATCCGCATCACAATAATCAAATGGGTAGATATGAAATAGAAGCACAGCATAAGCTAGATTCTTTTAAACCTAGTCTATTGCAAAAAATTATGAAATCTAGTAATAAAGCTGAACAAAAACTACGTGAAGAGTTAAAAGCCGCTAAAGAAGAAGACCACAAAGAATTTCAAGAGCTACAAAGAACTATAGACATTGCTAAGAGAGTATTAGATAAAGATGTTGAAACCTATCTTAATGTTATTGAAGAACTTTCACCTTTGGAAGATCTTTTAGAATTTGGTAGTGGTTTTGAATTCTTCATTGATGACCCAGAGGTACTAGAGGTGGAATTTAACGTCCATTCGAAAAATGTAGTACCAACACAAGTTAAATCTTTAACTAAAACTGGTAAGCTTTCTGTGAAAGACATGACTAAATCAAAGTATTATGATATTTATCAAGACTATGTTTGCAGTTGTGCAATTCGTATTGCTAGAGATATGTTCGCTGTTTTACCTTTCGAAACTATAGTTGTCCATGCCGTGGATGAACGACTTGATACAACTACAGGTAAGGAATCAATAATTACAATTCTTTCTGTAAAATTTATTAGAGGAACACTCAATGCTCTTAATTTTGAAGCAATCGACTGCTCAGATTCAATGATGAACTTTGTTCATAACATGGATTTTAAGAAGACAAAAGGATTTTTACCTGTAGATAAATTAAAATTCATTTAATTCCTTTCTAATTGTGACGGATTTTGCTCACTTAATTAAAGGAGTAACCATCTAGTTTAATAAAAGGGATTCACTACTTTTAGTCTTTTTTCTACTTACTTTACTTATATTTTACTATCTAATGCTGTGTTAATTAATCTCAAAATTCGATTTTAAAATGAAACTCTCTTTTATTCGGATGATTTATGAATGAGAGTGAGTTTTTTTGTGACCAATAGTATGGAGCTGTTTCTTCAACTCTTGAATACATCATTAAAAGAAACAGGAGGCGCACTCTCATGATAGATTGGACATGGACTGAAGTCGATCGACTAGAAAAACAAGAGAAATGGAATGAAGCCAAAGTATATCTTTTAAAATCTTGGAGACAACATCCTGATGATCTCAAAACAGTCATTCGACTGGGCTTTTTTTGTTGGTACGTCACCTTTGAACATGGACCATTAGGAATTACAGAGAACGACATAGATATTAAGGAATTAGAATCTTTACTAAAGGAAGTTACCCATGATGGTTTACGTCATTTTATGAACCATGAGGATTTTCTATGGTGTTTTGGTTATATGATTTCGATGACTCCTTATTATTTTGGAGAGGATGATGAGTGGGAAGAAAAAGGTATATCCATGTTACGACACGCTCATGAATTATGTCCAGATGAACCGATCTATACATATTCTTATTTCGGATCTTTCCTTAATACTCATATACTACTTGAAAATGAATCACAACATATACAACAGATTCTAGAAGAACGATTTAAAGGTGAGGGACTATTATTTGAATACTTTAAAAGTACGGTGTTTAACATTGGACTTGATTTGAAATAGTAACGAATAGTCATCAAAAAAGCTTTTAATTCCGAACCTTCGGATGAAGTAAGTAGTTAAGCTTTGTTTTTATGGTTTAGTCATAAATTTGAGCGTTCTATGATGTGTCTTTCCTTAGTTTTCATCCTACTAAATAATAATGCCGTATAATTCTGGGATTGGGATTTGGAAGGCTTTACAGGAACAACGTAATGATGTCTACTACTATGCACATATATGCACATACAACATCGTACCTTTATTGAAACGGCTTTTACTTCTTAGGTAAGGGTCTTTTATTGTTGCGTAGCATGACTAAAACGTTTTAAACAGGAAAAATTTTAATAATGAACATGCTCTAGTAAACAGGATCAATACATTCCAAAAAGCCTTCAATAATTAAAAAAGATGTACAAAAAAATCAGGTTTAATCAGAAAAAAAGTAGGGGAAATTCAAACTGTTGGAATATAAGATTGATTTTCAAGAGCTAATTATTATTTTTCGTGGCATTTATTAAAAAGGAGGAAGAGATCATGACGAGAAAAGAAGATACATTTATCCAAGTATTTAATACCCAAGCGGAAGTACTGAGTAAAGTAAACGAATTGAAAGCGCAGGGATATGACGAAAGAGATATGTATGTCGTGGCTCAAGATAAACATTCCTTCTCCATGGTAGAGAATCAGACAAACGTCAATGTAGATACTGCCGGTGAACAAGAGCACCAAGGATTTATGGGGAAATTCATGGCTGCCTTTTCAGACGACTCTTCTACGGAAGCATTCCGCGGAATGGGCTTATCGCATGATGAATCAGAAGAATACCGTCGTCAGGTAGAAAGCGGCAAGCTGGTTTTATATGTAGACAGCGACTATGGCGATTCTTACGAAAAGCATAATCAAAGCTACAACCAAACTTCTGGAGTAAACGATAATCAATATGATCGCACGGGAGTCGAAGCAAATCGGGATCACAACGACCATCTCTCTGATAACGGCTCTCTTTCCCGGACAGATCGAGACCAAGGCTACGACAACACTTTAAGTGCAGACCGAAGCCAAGACTATGACGATACTCTAGGGGTCGATCGGTCTGGTTCAGATCGGACTGGCGTTACTGAAACGAACAGTGATACAGAAGAAGAACGCCTTCGCCTGCATGAAGAACGGTTAAATGTAGATAAAGAAAGAGTGCAAACAGGGGAAGTAAACGTCAGTAAACACGTAGTCGAAGATCAACAATCGATCGAGGTGCCGGTAGAGAGGGAAGAAGTTTATGTGGAACGGCGTAAAGTGGATCATAATGCGTCGGGAACAGATGCTTTTGTAGATGAGAACGACTCCATTCACGTACCGCTTTCAGAAGAAAAGGTAGTAGTATCAAAAGAAGATGTAGTCTCTGAAGAAATTGTTGTTGGAAAACGTAAAGTGCGAGATACAGAAACTGTATCTGAAACGGTACGACGCGAGGAAGCAGATATTGATGAAGGTACGGATACGAGAACGGACGTAGACCGTGACGATCATAAACGACTGTAATGGACCAAACTAAGAGGGAGATAGCGATCAGCTATCTCCTTTTTTACTGCAAATTAAAGACAACTCAAAAATAACGCTTACAAAACCGAACGTTCGGATAAAATGAGTGGTTAAATTTCGTTTTTATGGTTGACCCATGAATTTGAGCGTGCTACGATGTGTCTGTTCTTATTTTTCATACCACTAAAAAAACATAAATAATGCCGTATAATTCTGGGGATAGGGCCCGGAAGTCTCTACAGGAACACCGTAAAGGTTCCTACTACGGCGCACATGCAACATCGTGCGCTTATTGAAACGGCTTTTACCGCTTAGGTAAGGGCCGTTTTTCGTTTTCAAGGAGACGGCTTATTTGGAAGGAAGGCAATCATGAGCACACAATTGAAACAGCCACACCAACCGAAAGCAAAAGAAAATGCGATTGCGCGTTTCTTTGATTTCAATGGGCTTGGTACGAACATGCGTACAGAGTTCATCGCCGGCATGACGACGTTCTTCGCGATGGCGTACATCTTATTCGTCAACCCGAACACATTAGCAGAGGCAGGCATGGATGCGGGAGCGGTATTTGGTGCTACAGCGCTCGTCGCAATCATCGGTTCCATCACAATGGGAGTATTTGCGAATTATCCAATTGCGCTTGCACCGGGTATGGGTTTAAACGCCTTCTTCGCATATAGTGTCGTCATTGGAATGGGTATTCCATGGCAAACTGCACTTTCGGGCGTTCTCGTCTCAGGTCTCGTCTTCATGGTATTAACGGCTTCAGGCATTCGTGAAGTGATCATCAATGCGATTCCAGAGCCGTTGAAAATGGCAGTCGCAGCAGGTATCGGTTTGTTCATCGCCTTTATCGGCTTGAAAACAGGTGGTTTAGTTGTCGCGAACGAAGCAACACTTGTTTCGCTCGGTGACCTAAGCAAGGGAACAACACTTCTCGCAGTATTCGGTCTTGTCGTATCAGCTGTCTTGATGACACGCGGTGTCAAAGGCGCGATTTTCTTCGGAATGATTATAACAGCCATTGCCGGAATGATTTTCGGATTAATTCCAGTTCCGACTAGTTTTGGTGAAATCGTTTCAGCACCACCAAGTATTGCACCGACCTTCGGACAGGCATTTCTTCACTTTAATGAAATCTTCACGGTCCAAATGATGATCGTCATCCTGACTTTCTTCTTCGTTGATTTCTTTGATACAGCGGGCACGTTGGTTGCGGTAGCAAACCAAGCGGGTCTAATTAAAGAAAATAAAGTACCACGCGCAGGTCGCGCATTAATCGCTGACTCAACAGCAACCGTAGCCGGTTCGATTCTCGGAACATCGACGACGGTTTCATACGTTGAATCCAGTGCTGGAGTCGCAGCAGGCGGTCGTTCAGGGATGACAGCCATCGTTACAGCATTGTTCTTCGGTCTCGCTTTATTCTTCTCACCGTTACTCGCGATCATCACTGCGCCGGTCACAGCACCCGCATTGATCATCGTCGGTGTATTGATGGCAGCTTCATTGCTGCAAATCGATTGGAAAAAATTCGAGTATGCGGTTCCGGCTTTCTTGACCGTCATCATGATGCCATTAACGTATTCGATCGCAACAGGGATTGCATTCGGTTTCCTCTTCTACCCGGTCACGATGATCGCAAAAGGACGAGCAAAGGACGTACACCCAATCATGTACGTATTATCACTTGGATTCCTCGGTTACTTCATCTGGTTGCACTAATTCAAACTGCGTCTTTCTTCTATATAGAAGAAAGACGTTTTTTTGTTAGGGAGAGGGTAAGAGAGAAGAGAGAGGGTGATTCAGATGTTACAGCAGATTACTGGACCTGTATTCGAGTACTTGGCTGAGAATAAGTTACTTATTCAATTAGCGAGAAAAGTCGGGTTACCACTTGGTGGAACATTGTTCGTCGGAGGGCAGGGCGCGGAAGAGACACTCGACACAGTCAAACAGTTCAATCAAGATGGACGAGCGGCGACAGTAGATTGTTTAGGCGAATTCATCGAGACTGAACAAGACGCAGTAGATATTGCGAATGAATGCATCAAAGTCATCGGACAAATCAAAGTATATGATCTAGATGCACAAGTATCTTTAAAACTTACTTCAATCGGATTAAGGATTGATCCAGATATCGCCTATCAACAGTTGAGTCGTATTGCAGAGGTTGCTGATCAGAGAAATATGCGTGTGACAGTCAACATGGAAGAAGCAACGATGGTTGAGTCGATTGTGCAAATATTTGAACGCGTGCATGAACGATATCCGAACGTCGGAATTGCATTACAGGCAAATGTATACCGCAGTCGTTTTGATCTAGAACGTCTTCAGGCAGCAGTACGTGTCGTCAAAGGCGCATACGATGGAGACGATGAAACCTATATTCAACCTAAAAAGACCGTCGATGAGACGTACCTTCAATTAGTGAAGATTAATTTGTTAGAAGGCAACTACACGCAAATCGCGACACATGATGAACAAGTTATTCAGCAAATCATTGACTTTACTCAAATGAAACAAATTGATCCATCACGGTTTGAATTTCAAATGCTTCAAGGCATGCGACCAAAACGACAACAAGAGCTAGTTCGACAAGGTTATCGTGTCGTTATCTACGTTCCGCATGGTTTGGACTGGTATACGTATTTGATGAGACGGCTAGCAGAACGCCCAGCGAATATCGCGTTTACAGTAGGCGCCATGTTAAGAAGGTAAAGACTTTGCGAAGAGGATTTAAACTCTTTGCAAAGTTTTTTTAAAATAATGCTTGTGTTTGTCGAATTTTGTTGTTATATTAATAAATGTTCCAGCGAGACGCCTTTTATAAACGGTTCGTTGGGGCTGAAAAGTTTTTTAAAAAGCATGGTTGACATAAACAAAACAACCTGTTAATCTATTAAAGTCGCTAAGGCGGCAGACGAACTTTGAAAACTGAACG
>NZ_DJUM01000051.1:0-26289 GCF_002440475.1 Exiguobacterium sp. UBA6282
ACAAACGACAGAAAAGGAAGGTCGAGCGGGTGGCTCAACTCTTCCATTCATTTGTTGCTGTGCATGTGCCATTACTTCTTGAGCGCTTTCGCGATGTCAGTGAAGAATTCCGAGTACGTCTGGATCGATTCATTTAAGTACGTATCTTTTGGTGCATAGACGATGTTGTCGTCTTTGATTGCTTTGGTTTTTTGCAGAGCAGGCGCACGGTCGATGACATCTTGCGCCGGTACGGCACCTTCTGCGTTTCCGAGTGGCGCGTCACGGTCAAGGACGAGTAACCAGTCCGGGTTACTTTGAGCGATCGCTTCGACCGAGACTTCATCACCTTGATCGTTCCCTGATTTTTGTTTAACTTCGAGCGCTGGTTTCCAGTCGAACAAATCATACATCGGTCCGAAGACACGTCCACTCATCGGCGCTGAGAATCCAATATCGCCACCCGAGACGATGACCGACATGACGCTGTCCTGTCCGTTATACGATTTTTTGACGTCTTTGATCGATTGCTCGAGTGTCGTCACGAGCTGATCCGCTTCTTGTTTTTTATCGAAGATCTGTCCGAGTGTCTCAGTCGTATCTTCAAGTCCTTTGACGAGTAACTCACCTGGCGTACCAGAGTTTTCCGGTAATGCGATGTCAAGATCGATGACAGCGGCGTTTGGAACGAGTTTTTTGATGTCTTCATAATGATCAGCGAAACGCTGCCCGACGATGACGACGTCCGGATTGACACCAGCGATCGCTTCGAGGTTCGGTTCGAAGTGCATGCCGACATCGACGATATCCTTATCTTTTGCATAAGGTGACTCAGCCGGGAGCAGTCCGACTGGTGCTGCAACAAGTTCGACGTCCCATGCGGCAAGCGTCTCAAATGTCCGGTTATCGAGTGCGACGACTTTCTTCGGATCAACCGGAACGTTGACCGTTCCATGTGCGTCTTTGATTTTGATCGTCTTTGGTGCCTCGGCGTCCTTCTTCGTGTCTGCTTCTCCTGCGTTCCCGCATGCTGCGAGTAAAACAGCAAGCGAACTCACGACGAGTGGTGTTTTCCATTTCCCCATGATGACTCAGCTCCTCATATTTGATTTGATAACTCATAAATCACAAATTGAGTAGCAGATGGATTATGTATGTCTACGTGATTAATCTGTTCTCAATAAGTGATAATGATTATCATTGTCATGTTCACTGAGAATCATAGCAAACGAATTCGGAAGACGCAACGCCATTTTCCAAGGAATTACCTGGAACAGTTTTTTACTTCTATAAACTATACAAAAATAAAAAAATGATAATCCTTCTCATTTGGATGTAGAAATAGGACCATCGGACGCTTTTGAGCGACAGAGGTTTAGACGACTTCAAAAAGAGAAAGTGGTAATATATGTATCAAATTTTCAAATCAGAGACACCGCAGAAGACGACTTTGAAATGAGGTGCTGTATGAATCAACCATTTGAAGAATTGAAGATGTATCAAAATTTTGATGAGCTCGCAGACGATGTACTCGATTTCGCAAAAGAAATTTTACCGGATCAGATGTTGTACTTATCAGCAATCGAAGCAGGACAACAACGGATGTTAAAGATTGCAAACGATAAAGCAGATATTCCGATGGTAGAAGGCATGCAAATTGAATTGAACCAATCATTATGTAAACTGGTTGATTTCGAGACGAAACAGCCGGTCGTCCTCGAAGATATTCCGAACGCGGAACAACTCGGCGATTGGCGAAAAGGTTTGGAGGAGGCTCACGTCCGGTCCTACTTAGGGATTCCGATCGTCTTGACGAGCGGGGAAACGTTCGGCACGTTATGTGCGATCAATAATCGGGTCAGCTTGTATGAACAGAAGAATGTTCAGCTATTGCAACGGATCGTCCGACTCTTTTTGTACTACTTAGAACTTGAGCGTCATGCTTGGAAGGATGCGTTGACAGGACTGCATAATCGGCGTTACTTAACGAAGCAGTTCGAGGATCATCCCGGACAGACAGGAGCGGTGTTCTTCCTTGATCTCGATGGCTTTAAGCAAGTCAACGACGTCTTTGGACACGAGACGGGGGACATTGTTTTGCAAGAGGTCGCGCAACGTCTGCGACAGTTCGTGCGCGAACAAGACGATGCGATGGCCGTGCGCCTAGGAGGCGATGAGTTCATCCTCCATTTCGGTCATGCTGATTCGAAGGAAGGGTGGGAGCGACTCGCGAAGCGGATCGTCACTTCGTTAAGTGAGTGGGAAACAGACTACCGAGTGTCAACAAGTATCGGGATTGTGATATATGACACCGAATTTCGTCCAGAGTTAAAAGTCTTGCTACAGCAGGCAGATGTCGCGCTATATGCCGCTAAGTCGTCAGGAAAGAATACGTATCAGTTTTATGAGTTAGTAAAAGAGTAAAGTCTACCATGCCCATGAATATTTGTTCGTTACAGAACAGGATGCTTGTTTTAGTATGGTAAAGTACAAATAAAAATTAAATTACTTGTAAAACACTCATGTAGCGAATGAGTGTTTTTTTGTGTAGAAAAAGTAGAGACAGTTTTTTGTCATGAGCCAGAACAAACTTCAATCGTAAACGCTTACAAAAAGCGGCTGTTTTCGTTTTATACTGAATGCGTAGGAGGGCCTCCACTAATGTTACTGAACGAGAAAAGCAAACGAATCCTTCATGTGATTCTTCATGAAGAGATCGTACAAATTCCATTTTTATTAACTATCTTACCGTATTCCAAACGCACTTTGGAGTATGAAATCGAACGTATTCAGGAATGGCTAGGATATCATCACTTCCCATTGATTGATGTGAATGGATCGATTTTAACGATTCCAGCTGATAAGGGGATTAGAGAAAAGCTAGAGAAGGCTGAATTAATCTTTTCGGAAGAAGAACGTGAATTGTTGATCACGTTCTATACGATGATGGAAGACGATTTTGTATCTTCCGTTCATTATCAACAGTTGTTGAATGTATCGAAATTTACTGTGCAAGAAAGCTTAAACGCTGTGAAAAAAGATGCCGTTCAATTTGGAATTACACTCAATTATTCTCGAAAAGATGGATATCACTTCTACGGACATCTACAAACTATTTATTTGTATATGTATCGAGCGATTGAGCGCTTAATTCGACTTTCTACGAAAAATGATTTGATGGCTATGATCGTTGATGATTGGTCAGAGCGTTTAATTAAAGCGAAACAACAAATCGAATCATATGAAGCACAACAACAATTTCAATTTGTAGAAGAGCATCGAGAAAAACTTTCTTATTTTTTGATGATGGGTCGATCGCTAGCAATAAAGGAAATCGTTCCGAGTGAAGAACCGCTGTTCATGAAAGACATTGATTTGACACTCATTTCGTATTTCGAAGAACGAACACTATTCGTTGATACGTTAGATCTTCTTATTCAAAGCGGTCCGAAGATAGAAGAGGAAATTCAAAAAGATCTTCATATTCGCCTTTCTGCAGTCATGCATGAGGTAATTACTCATTTTGAGACGATTTCTTGCACTTTCATTATCGAAAAAGAAGCTCTTTGTGAAAAGTTAGTACTTCACTCGAAAGCTACGATGCAACGTCTTTATTCAGGTTTGGAATCTTCATCGGAATTGAAGCGGTATGTCATGGAGGAACATCAAGTTTTACATGTTCTTGTATCGAAAGCACTAGAACCATTCCGCAAATTGATGAATCAAGATATACCAGATGTCGAAGTCATGTACTATACGCTTCACTTTGCTACACATCTAAATCAGCAAGGAGAGCAATTGGATAAAAAGTTAAAGGCAATTGTCGTCTGTCCAAGTGGGATTAGCGTATCGCATATGCTCGATTACATTCTCAAAAATCAATTTCCTGAGATTGTATTTTTACCACCGGTGTCACAACGAGAAGTCGGTCAATTCGTGGAAATCATCGATGTCATTTTTACGACAGTTCCGTTAGAAGAGAGCATTCATTTACAGGCAGATGTCATGCTTGTACCTACATTACCAACACGTTTTGAGCAAATTACATTAAGACGTTCGGTAGAGCAACGTTTTCTAAAACGAAACCAAGCAGATGGAATTCAATTGGAAGATTTAATTGCTGTCATCAAACAACATGCAACGATCGATAGTGAATCGGCGTTGCGACAGGCTTTAAATCAGTTGTTATTTCCAAAACAACAAAAACTGCTACAAGGAGGACAACCGGTGCTAAATGATTTAATCACAACAAACCAAATACAGCTACACCAACGTGTGGATTCGTGGATGGATGCCATTCGAGTGGCAGCAAGCCCTTTACTGCTCGAGAAGAAAATTCAACCGTCGTACATCGAGACGATGATTCAAAACGTTGAGTCTCATGGTCCATATATTGTTTTGATGCCAAATGTGGCGATTCCGCACGCACGACCAGAAGACGGAGTACTTCAACTAGGAATGAGTATTTTGAAATTAGAAGAACCTGTTTTATTTCCACAAGATAAAGAAGTCCGTCTGTTCTTTGTTCTTGCCGCCATTGATCAAACAACACATCTTAAAGCGCTAAGTCAGCTGACGAATCTTTTAGGAAATCAAGTGGATGTCACACGTTTGCTAGAAGCAAACTCTGTAGCAGAAATTGAAACAATCATCGAACCATATTCTGAGGAGGACTAAATCATGAAGAAAATTTTAGTAGTATGTGGAAACGGACTTGGATCAAGCTTCATCATGGAACTCAACGTTAAAAAGGCACTTGAACAAATGGGAAAAGAGGCAGATGTTTCTCATACGGATCTATCGACGGCTCAAACTGAACCTGCTGATATTTATCTAGGCGCAAAAGATATCATTGTTTCGCTCGACAACGGTACACGCGATATCGTTGCACTTGAAAATGTCATGAATATCGAAGACATCAAAACACAACTTAGTACGAGACTTTAAGTAAAAACACTTAAAAGAAGGGGGGACTGACCTTGCTTGATTTACTTATGCGAGATATTTTAGGAACGCCAGCAATCCTGCTCGGTATATTTGCTCTTGTTGGATTACTGTTGCAAAAAAAGGATATTGCGACAGTGGTTTCGGGAACACTCAAGACGATCATGGGCTTTATCATTATCGGCGCAGGAGCCGGTGTCATCATCGCAGCACTCGAAATCTTTAGTAAAATGTTCGATCATGCATTCAGCATTCGGGGAATCATTCCAAATAACGAAGCAATCGTAGCAGTTGCTCAAGATGCATTTGGTGTAGAGACTGCAATGATCATGGTGTTCGGAATGGTCATGAACATTGTTTTGGCACGGTTTACACCATTTAAGTACATCTTCTTGACTGGACATCATACGTTATTTATGGCGAGTTTACTTGCAGCAATTCTTTCAGTTTCCGGATTGAGCGGTGTTCTATTAGTTGTTGTAGGTTCGATTCTACTTGGATTATGTATGGTTCTTTTTCCAGCACTCTTACAACCATTCGTTCGACAAATCACTGGTTCTGATGACTTTGCAGTTGGGCACTTTGGTTCTCTCGGATACTTTATTTCTGGAACGATCGGAAAATATGCGGGAAATAAAGAACACTCAACGGAGCAAATCAAGGTACCTAAACAATTAGGATTCTTAAGAGATACATCTGTTGCCGTCTCTTTGACGATGACGTTACTCTTTGTTGTCGTTGCATTATTTGCCGGACCAGGATTCATTGAAAAAGAATTATCGAGTGGATCGAACTATATCGTTTTCTCTATCATTCAAGCGATTACGTTCGCGGCAGGAGTCTACATCGTACTTGCCGGTGTTCGGATGTTAATTTCAGAAATCGTACCAGCATTCAAAGGAATCGCGGATAAACTCGTACCGAATGCAAAACCGGCGCTAGATTGTCCAACAGTCTTCCCATTCGCGCCAAACGCGGTCATCATCGGTTTTCTATCTAGTTTTGTCGCTGGATTGATTTCAATGTTCTTCTTACCTTTACTCGGATTATCAATCATCGTTCCTGGATTAGTGCCTCACTTCTTTACAGGTGCTGCTGCCGGCGTATTCGGTAATGCGACTGGGGGAAGACGGGGTGCAATACTTGGATCGTTTGCAAACGGTATTCTCATCAGCTTTTTACCAGCCTTCCTTCTACCGTTACTCGGAAATCTCGGTTTCGAAGGAACGACATTCGGAGATTCTGACTTTGCATTCGTCGGAATTTTGATTAGCTGGATTGTTTCTCTATTCAGTTAAATAAGCGTATTGATTACTTAGCTCGTTATAAAAAAAATTGAGCGATCCATTTCTAATCATCGAAAAAAGACCTGATGCTTCTGAAATCATTCAGAAACAGTCAGGTCTTTTTAATTGCTATGTAGACGATGGACGATCCGAATGATGTCTTTTTTCAGACGGTCAGGAAACCTGAGACACAACGTCTCGACACACTTCACAGGATCCTCATTCTCTAACAAGCGGAGGGCTTCCTTTACGACTGGATCATGTGATTCGGTGACTTCAGAAGATTTAGCAGTCAAATCTCCTGATTGATTAATCAGGTAAAACAATACCGTATGTACGGACACAAGTACGATTTTCGTCGCGAGAGAAATCGTGATGGACTCAATGTAGAGATCCATCCAAAGCAAGACACTTAAACTTACCCAAAAATTCACTACGGCAAAGAGTACGTTCGAGATAGGGCGCTTAAAAAGTCCACCGAACGCACGCATCGTTCCGTCGAAGATGACGCTAACAAGTAGACTCGCGAGATAGAAACATAAGAGAAACACAAGGCAACCAACGAACGAGTCGTAGGAAACATCTCCGACGGATAAAATCAGCCCATCGATCATTAGCAAAGGAAGAACTAAGAGGAGAGCGAGAAACACAAGCGAGACGGAGGAAACCAGTCGTGACATAACATCATCCTTTCAATACGAATCGTCTTGTTGCACAAGAGACATATCCTACAAATTAGGATACCGTTTAACGTATTTGATTACAATTATTTACAAAAAAGAGACGTGCTCAGAACGTGGCTCAGTTAAGTGTGGAAACCCTGTCAAAAAGCGCTTAAAGTCCAGTCAACATCTAGATTATTCATTGACAATCCTTATCTTTCCCTCTTACAATTGAAAATGATTATCAATACAAGTTGGGGGATCTGCTTACAATGAACGTTAACCGTAAAAAATTACTGATTTCTACCGTCTCGATCCTGTCTTTGACATCATTATTGATCGGCTGCTCGAACCCGGGCGAGTCGACAGGAGAGCGAAAAGATAAAGATACATTGACGCTCGCGTGGCCACGCGACGTTGGAACAATGAACCCACACGTCTATAACCCATCACAACTGTTTGCACAGTCGATGATCTATGAGCCACTCGTCCACTACGGCGAAGGTGGAAAGCTTGAGCCATACTTAGCCTCATCTTGGAAGATTTCTGAAGACGGAAAAACGTATACGTTCACGCTCCGTGACGGCGTCAAGTTCTCAGACGGTTCGACGTTCGACGCAGCCATCGTCAAAAAGAATTTTGATGCGATCCTTAAACAAAAAGCCTTACATAGCTGGCTTGGGTTCATCACGAAAATCGAGAAGACGGAAGCGGTTGATGCGAAGACATTCCGTCTGACATTATCCGAAGCCTATTACCCGACGATTCAGGAACTCGCGGTCGTCCGTCCGGTACGTTTCCTCGGAGAGGCTGGATTCCCGGAGAACGGCGATACATCGAAAGGTGTCAAAAAGGAAGTCGGGACAGGTCCATGGATGCTCGACGAGTACAAACCGGATCAGTACGCGACGTTTAAGGTCAACAAGAACTACTGGGGACCGAAGCCGAACGTCGATCACATCAAGGTCGACATCATCCCGGATGCGGAGACACGTGTCTTAGCACTCGAAAAAGGACAGGTTGATCTGATTTACGGGGAAGGGGCGATCAGCATCGATGCCTTCAACCAGTTGAAGACGGATAAGTCGTACAAAACGCAGATGTCTGAACCAGTCGCGACGCGTCTCCTCGTCTTGAACACGAAAAATAAACGTCTGTCTGACGAACGCGTCCGCCAGGCGTTACAGCACGGGTTCGATAAAGCCGCCCTCGTTGAAGGAATCACGTCGGGATTAGAATCTCCAGCTGATTACTTGTTGCCACCGAACATGCCGTACACATCGAACTTGAAAGTGAAGCAACGGGATTATGACGTCAAGGAAGCGAATCGTCTTCTTGACGAAGCAGGTTGGAAACTTCCGAAAGGTGAGAAGGTTCGCGTCAAAGACGGTCAACCGCTGCAAATCGGGATGATGTATGACGCAGCAGAACAGGTCCAAAAGGCGATGGCCGAGACACTTCAGTCGGAATGGTCAAAAATCGGTGTCGAGCTGAAGACAGAAGCCGTCGAACTACCGGATCAAGTCCAGCGCTTCAAGGATAACCGGTTTGATATCAACTTCTACAGTAACTTCGGTGCGCCGTATGATCCGCATACGTTCGTGAACTTGATTGATACGGATGGCTTCGGCTTCAAGGAAGCGATTTCGGCTTATCCGAATAAAGAACAACTGTTGCAAGAGATCAAAGATGTCTTGAAGACGACGGACGAAACAAAGCGTCAGAAGATGTACGCCGACATTCTGCCATCGCTCCAAGATCAAGGTGCGTTAATTCCAATCTCGTACTTGAAGAAGATGGCGATCTATCAATCGGATGTGACGAACTTCCAGTTCCCAGCGAACCGAGACGAGAGTCCATTCGCGCGTATCGGAATCAAGTAAAGGAGGGATGACATGGGGGTCTTCCTCGTCAAACGTATATTATCCGTCATCCCAATCTTGTTACTTGCGGTCTTGATTCTGACAGGGTTGATTCATTTGTCACCGGTTGATCCGGCACAGGCCTATCTATCTGCTGCCCATATCCAGCCGACGGATGAACTGCTCGCGGCAAAACGAGCAGAATTCGGACTCGATCAACCGTTTTATAAACAATATATCGATGCTGTCATCCGCTTGGCGCAGCTCGATTTCGGAACATCATATCTATCGGGTAAACCGGTCCTTGAAGATGTCTTGCTCCGTTTACCACCGACAGTCGAACTGGCTTTGACGAGTCTGTTGCTGGCGCTTGTCATCAGTATTCCACTCGGGTTCCTTGCCGGCATTAAGAAAAATGGCTTCTTTGACCATCTGAGTCGGGGAATCGCCTTCATCGGGGCTTCGATTCCGTCGTTTTGGCTCGGGTATCTGTTCATCTTCTTCTTTGCCGTAAAGCTTGATTGGTTTCCAGTCGGCGGGACAGGAAGTGTGATGCACTTGATTTTACCGGCATTGACACTCGCGTTTCCGTTGATTGCCCTTTATACACGATTGCTGCGCGGAAGTGTGATTGAAGCATTGAATGAACCATATGTCTTGTTTGCCCGGACACGTGGATTAAAGGAAGGACGGATTCTTGGCAAACACGTCCTTCGGATGGCGATTCCGCCGATGATCACCGGTCTTGGGATGAACCTCGGGAAGTTGCTGACGGGAACGATCATCGTTGAGACCGTTTTCTCGTGGCCCGGCTTCGGTCGCTACTTCATCGAAGCGATCTTTGATCGAGACATGCCGGTCATCCAAGGCTACGTCTTTCTCGCGGCACTCGTCTTCATCGGCAGCAGTTTGCTCGTCGATATCATTCAAGCCGTACTCGATCCACGACTAGCGAAAAAAGGAGGGGCAGTATGAATACTCCACTTCCAGCAACGATGATCCGGTCGCGATATACGCCGCTACTTTATCTTTGTGCCCTCGTCTTGATTGGCATGGCAGGCGTTGCGTTGTTTGCACCGTGGATTGCGCCACATGATCCGAATCTCGTCGACTTGACGCGAAAGCTTCATGGACCTTCGTCAGCCTATCCACTCGGAACCGACCAGCTCGGACGTTGTCTCTTTTCGCGCTTGATCTATGGTGCGCGGATCTCACTCGGGTGTGCCGTGTTGATTTTCATCGCCTCACTTGCAATCGGACTGTTCGTCGGAACACTTGCCGGCTATCGTGGCGGTTGGGTCGATCAACTCTTAATGCGTCTGTGCGACGGCGTAATGGCGTTTCCGAGTCTGATACTCGTCCTCGGTCTCGTCGGTATCTTTGGTCCGGGTCTCAAGCAGGTCATCATCGCCTTGATGCTCGTCCAGTGGGTTTATTACGCGCGGATGTTCCGCGGAATGGTCATGACGTTGAAAACGGAAGCGTTCATCGCGGCTGCTCGCGTCAACGGTTCGTCTTCATGGAAGATTATCCGGACGCACATCCTGCCGAACATCTTACCGCCGCTACTCGTCATTGGGACGCTTGAGATGGGCTGGGCGATCATGGATATCTCGGCGATGTCGTTCCTCGGGCTTGGTGTCCAGTCACCGACAGCCGAGTGGGGCGCGATGATTCATGAAGGAAAATCGTACATCCGGACGAATCCGGAGTTGATGATTTATCCAGGACTCGCGATCATGTTCGTCATCATTAGCTTTAATCTAGTAGGAGAACAGTTAGCAGAACGATTCGGTGTTTCGAAAACGATGAAATGAGAGGAGGTGCCCGTATCGAACCGATCTTAGCTGTCGACGGTCTGACCGTCCGTACGAAACAACAGATGACATTGATTGAAAAGGTATCGTTCTCGATTCAACCAGGCCAAATCCTCGGTCTCGTCGGAGAAAGTGGTTGCGGGAAGACAGTGACGAGTCTTGCGTTGATGCGTCTGCTTAATCCGCGAACGACAGACGTGACCGGTGATATCCGACTGAACGGAAAATCAATCTTTTCCTTATCGGAACGCGCTGTTCGGTCGATTCGGGGTGGTGAGATCGCATTCATCATGCAAAATCCGATGAGTGCCTTCACACCAGTTTATTCGATCGGGCACCAGATGATCGAGACGATTCAAACCCATTCACGTTGTTCAAAGCGTGAAGCGAAACAGCAAGCGATGACGGCACTTGAAGAAGTTAATCTAACAGATGCCGCCCGGTTGCTCAAAGCTTATCCGTTCGAGCTGAGTGGCGGGATGTTGCAACGGATCATGATCGCATTAGCCGTCGCCCTTCGCCCGAGCGTCCTGATTGCCGACGAACCAACGACCGCGCTCGACGTCTTCAATCAAAAGACGGTTCTTGAGTTACTTGAACGGATGCGGGCGACCTACGGAACGGCGATGTTACTCATCTCGCACGATCTGGGTGTGATCGCTGAACTTGCAGACGAAGTCCTCGTCATGCAACAAGGACGGATCGTCGAACAGGCGGATGTCTTTGAATTGTTTGATCGACCGCAGCATCCGTATACGCAGTCACTTCTCGCACAGCATATCGGAAGGGAGGCGTTCGGATGAGTCTACTGCAAATTGATCAAGTCTCGCATGTCTACAAGCGCAGGTTTCAACCAGCACAGATTGTCTTACACGAAGTCTCATTGACGCTTGAAGCCGGACGCTGTCTCGGGTTGCTCGGATCGAGCGGTGCCGGGAAAAGTACGCTCGGACGACTATTGCTCGGACTCGAACGTCCCTCGAGCGGAACGATCTGGTTTAACGGTGTCGATCGCCACGCGACAAAACGTCCGTTTCAAGGTGACGTCCAAGTCGTCTTTCAGGACTCGTTTGCTGCCGTCAATCCGAAACTGACAGCGGCTGATATCATTGCGGAACCGCTTGATAACTTCATTCGTTTAAAGGGAGATGCGCGGCAACAACGTCTCGTCACGCTTATCGAACAAGTCGGGCTCAAGGCGACGGATTTGACGAAATATCCGGCGCAGTTCAGTGGCGGGCAACTCCAGCGGATCGCAATTGCGCGAGCGATTGCTGCCGAACCACGCCTGATCGTTTTAGACGAAGCGGTCAGTAGTCTCGACATGGTCAATAAACGATTGATTCTCGCTTTGCTAGCTGATTTAAAGCGAAAACACGGCTTAACATATGTCTTCATCACCCATGACATTAAAGCTGCCGAGCAACTCTGTGACAGCTTTGCAATTTTGGAGCAGGGACGCCTTGTCGGTCATTACCCGAGTCTAGCGGCGTTCGATGCTGCGACGGATCCTGCCGTTGAACGGATGCGTCAAGCGAAGCTTGCCATGCACCCAAGACAACGAACGATTCGAAAGACACAACCAAACAAAGGATAACGGACTGCTGAACGCTTCCGTTATCCTTTTTTGTTGTAGAGCCGGATCAGTAAGCCGTTTTTCGGAACCGAAGTGCCGACCAGACGAGTGTGAGGACAATCCAAACGAGACAAGAAATGACACCGAACAGATGGGACGAAGAAAAAAACGATGTGTTCGATGGGACTGACAGAAGCGCACCAGGCATGAAAAATAGAACGTCTGGCATTAGTGAAGGCAGTGCAACAAGTAGTAAAGACACGACGAGCGATAGGATGCCAATCGGTACAGCGCGTTGCAAGAAGGTGCTGATCAGTAATGTCAGACTAACGACGAACAACGTCCAAAGACTAAAATCGAGGATGATGCGTAGCGCAAGCATCGGCGAAAGGAATCCGAACCAATAGACGGTCAGACAATAGGACGTGAGTGCTCCGATTAGAATTCCGAATAAACTGATCATACCGTGACTGAACCATTTCGATAGCAGATAGACATTCCGAGAAACGGGACGCGTTAAAATGAAATCCTGCATGCCGGTTTGGCGATCTGACGCTAACAGTCCCATGAAGCTCATGATCAGAACGATCAAGCCAAGCTGATTGAACTGTCCATGAATCGTTGCGCTGAAGACGTCAAGTGATTGCGGAGCAGGACGATTCGGGTCAACGATGATGCCATCCGCGTTTCCGACGTGTGCGAGTAAGACATCCATATACATCAACAGCAATGGTTGCGTCACGCCGAGAGCAATGAAAAACAGCGGTAACCAGACGATTTTCCATTCTTTCCATGCTTCCAACCACTCGGTCCATGTCAGTGTATAAAACGTCCTCATACGTCCGCCACCATATCGAGGAACCGTTCCTCGAGTCCAATCGGGTGATAGGCGATCGAAGCAATCGACCATCCCTGTTGAATCAAGGTGGTCGCTAACTCTGAAAGGTCAAGTGGCTGCTGTGCGGAGAACTGATAGCAGTTTGGGTTGATTCGATTAATCTCGACTCGTGGAAATAGTGTCGCAGAAAACGATAGGACAGGTGTAAGCGTCTCGACTTGAATCCGATATGGATCCACGTTGCGTTGATTGTCGAGTGGACCTAACAATTTTCCGTGTTTGATGACGAGGAAGCGGTCGCAACACGTTTTCGCATCTTCTAACAGGTGTGTCGAGACGATGATCGTCATCCGTTTCTTTAAACGGAGGATCAACTGATTGATATCATGCCGACCACTCGGATCAAGGGCGGAAGCTGGTTCATCGAGAATCAGAAATGTCGGTTCATGTAAGATCGCTTGGGCGATCCCGAGACGTTGACGCATTCCGCCGGACAAGCGTTCGGTGACTTCTGCTTGTTGAGCGTGGAGTCCAACTTCATGTAGAACGTCCGGAATCCGCTTATTTAACGTTGCACGATCAAGCCCCGACAAGTGACCGAAAAAACGCAGTGACTGTTCGCACGTCATCCAAGGTTTAAAGTCGGTCTGTTGGGATAAATAGCCGATCGATCGCTGCTGTTGCCGGATGGAGCGGGAAGACATCGTGATGGAACCACGATCACCCTCAATCATGCCGCTTAGACATTTCAGGAGTGTCGTCTTTCCGGCACCATTTGGACCAATCAGTCCGAGACATTCATGTTCGTGAATCGTAAAGGAAATATCGTCTAGGATAAGACGTCGTTGAAGTGAAAGCTGGAGATTGGAAATCTGAATCATGCTGTCGTCCTCCTTCCGAGGACGAAGTAGAGAATCGAGCCAATCGGCTGGACGAGGAGAATGACCATTAACCATATCGCCGGTGTCGCGATCCGGTCCTTGCGTCTAAACCAATCGATACAGGCGCAGCTGAGTAGAATCAGATTGATAGAGAGGTAAATCAATAATAGGGGCAGAAGTCGTTCCCAGTCGATTTGTGATAAGGCAGAGAAATCTGTATTCATAAAAACCCTCCTTTTCTATTACCATTATCAATAATGAAAATAGAAAAGTCAATAAAAGATGTACTGATAAAAAAACACTCTCCTGAATACAGAGAGTGTTTACGGTAAGATGACGAGTGAGACGGTCCGTTCTTTTGCCTGGTCTTCCGTCTCCAAGTGATGATATTTTTCGAGCAATGTCCGCATGTCCTGTTGGAAATCATTGAAGGTTTCATCCGTCAGCTGCAGTTTAACAATCGAGAACGTCGAGTGGTCCTGACCTTCCGTTTTAACGGTCTGTTCGAAGTATGTTTGGTACTGCTGTAAGACATACATGAAGTAGAACGAGACGAAATTCACTTTTTCGTCGTACATCGCACTGTTCCAGTCTGCTTCGCTAATTTGATAACCGCTTGTGTTTAAAGCATATATTTTCTCCTCGACTTTTCCGACACGCTGAACGGCAACGACTTTCAACAACTGATCGTCCATCATCGCATTGACTTGCCGGTATAAGGTCGACTGCGGTACATCCGTTAGGCGTTGATTCAGTTGCATGATTGATAAACCATCTTCGAGATCAATCAATTCAAGTGCAATTTTAAAACGGACATGGTTTTTAAATAGATTAAAGTTCATGATGCATCTAACTCCTTCATCGATGAGATTCCTGAAACTATCATATCATGCTACTAATGGTATTCTTAAAAATGATAATGTAAAAAGAAAGGAAATTTCAATTAAATCGAGAATAGTCTACAATGACACTAATTGGAAAAGGAGCGTTCCTATGAAAGATCCTAACTATCGATACGGTACATATGCACTTATCACAAGCTTTTTCTTATTTTTCATTGTTCAGATATTCCGAGCATATGTGGAATTATCACCGGAATTTGCTGGCGAAGCACTGGAAGAATATCATTTGATGTACTTTCCAATCATCGCATTAGTCGTTGGAGTTGTCTTATTTATCAACGGCTGGTGGAAATCGACGGAAGCACAACATAAAGCCTTGTCGAATTCAGAGCAAAAATAACGTATGCAAGTTAAAAAGACCGTCAACGAAATTCTCGTTGACGGTCTTTTTAGGTTTATTCACTGACTTTCGTAAATCGCTCAATCGAAAATGGTGCAATCGGTTCAGGAGTCGATTTTTCGATGACTAGTTCACTAAGGACTTTTCCGACTAAGCTGCTGAACTTGAATCCGTGACCGGAAAAGCCGGCGGCGATCGCGATGTGCGGATAGTCCGGGTGCAGATCGATGATGAAGTCCTCATCTGGTGTCATCGTATAAAGACATGCTTTACCATGAGATAAGGTATCGATCGAGGGTATGAATGTGTTCGTGAACTGTCGTAAATCTGCCAGATCACCGGCTTCTTGACCAAATGGACGGCGTGGATGATTCGGATCAACCGGGATACCACCATCGTGCCGTCCGATTTTCAGACCGGCTTGAGCGATGCTTGGAAAACCGTAATAATAACCGGCGGGTGTATCAAAGGCAAAAGCAGGGAACGCCGCATCGTTAAATACTTCTTCCGCTGCTTCAAACCAGGCAAACGTCTTTCGGACCGGGCGAAGCGGTAAGGAGAGGCCGGTCTGTTCGAGCAACGGACCAGACCAAGCCCCGGCTGCGACGATCAACGCGTCAGCTGAATAGATGTCTGATCCAACCGTCACGTCAACACCAGTGGCATGAGCAGTAAGCGTCGTCACTGTTGCATTCGTCCGGATGTCGACACCGTTCGCGACAGCAAGGTCCCGGTATGCTTCAATACAATCCTCGCATTTCAATACACCAGACGTCGGTTCAAAACAACCGATATAATCGTCGGGCATCGTTAAGCCGGACCAGCGGATTCTAACTTCCTCAGCCGTCAGGACCTCGAGCGGTAAATCGTATTGCGCTGCACTCTTGATGATCGTCTGCATCGAACGGGACGAGCGTTGACCGGCATTCAAGACTCCGGTGTTCAGGAACAAGCTCCGACCACTGACCTGTTCTAACTCGTACCATAAGCGTTGCGCAGTTAACGCGAGCGGTACGTAAGCTTCCCCTTCACCATAGGCATGGCGGATAATCCGTGTCTCCCCGTGATGACTTGCTTGATCATGCGGCGGATTGTGGGCGTCTAGTAGTAAGATTTTTTGATTGGTTCGTGAAAGATAGTAACCGGCAGCCATTCCCATGGATCCGGCACCGACGATGATGACATCATATTGGGACATGTGGTTCGACTCCTTCATATGTATATTCATACCAGTATAAAGTGAGAACCAAAACATGACAAATGAGATATCAAATCTCGAAGCGACGGGCTTCTTGTTCTAAGTGTTCCGTTCGTGCGTTTAAATCACCGACGAGCGTATGCAACGTCGTGATCGTCGCAATCATCTGTTCAGACGCAGCGGCGACTTCCTCGTTACTTGCCGTATGCTCTTCCGCGACAGCGGCAATTTCCGTCAAGGCATTGCGAATGAATCGTTCTGCCTGCAAGACGTCTTCCATCTGTTGGGTCATCTGCTGTGTTGCTGACGAGACGTGCGTGACTTGATCCGTCAACCGTTCGAACGTTGTATCTGTATCGAGAACGATCTGTTCACCGGCTGCTGTTGCTTCAACCGTCGTCTTGAAACTGTGTTGCATCTGTTGCGCACTGTCTTCAATCGAGGTGACGATTGTTGCGATTTCACTGACACTACTTGCGACGTGACTTGAGAGATTCTTGACCTCGGTCGCAACGACGGCGAAGCCTTTGCCTTGTTCGCCAGCCCGTGCTGCTTCGATCGCGGCATTGAGGGCAAGTAGATTCGTCTGCTCGGAAATACCGCGGATAATGCCGACGAGCGTTTGGATATCCGATGATTGCTGTTTCAGTAGATCAATCTGTTCAGCAGACTGGGTGACATGTTGATGAATGTGGCGCATCTGTTCGACAGAAGCAGACATTTGATCCCGTCCGACTCGTGTCAGTATTGCCATCTGATCCGTCGTTCCTTGAATTTCGACACCAGACTGATTCGTCGTCTCGATCAATGCTGCGAACTGATTCATCTCGTCATTCAATGAAAGCGTGACTTGCGTCTGACTTTCTGTTCCGGTCGCGATTTCCGACATCGTATGAGCGATTTGCTCAGATCCGTCGAGTACTTCTGTTGTACTTTGATCAATCGATTGACTCGTCGTCGAGACGAGAGTGGCTGTCTGTTTGATATCAACGATCATCGTCCGCAGCATCTCATTCATATCACGAATCGAGATCGCAAGCGCATAGATTTCGTCCTTTGAAGCGATTGTCAAATCGCTCAACGTCTGTTTCGCCTGATCCAGTCGTCCGTCGGCAATCAAGGCAGCGACTTTCTGTAACGTCTCGAGCGGACGTAATTTTCGACCGAGCACGATGTAGAGCAAGACGAGGGTGATCGTTAACAGCAGGAGCATTAACCCGATGAAAATCGGAGCGTTTTGTTGTAATAGATCCGTCGTAAGCGCATCGACTTCCTTCGCAGCGATGTCGGTTCCAAGAATGCCGATGACTTGACCGGACGCATCTTTTAACGGAACGTAGATGCTCATATACTGCCCATACACAGGATCATTAATGATGTCCGTCGCATGTGTGTCGCCTTTTAATACATCCTGCATATCCGCGACTTTTGCACCGCTTGCTGGCGCATCAATTTTAGCCGCATCTTTCTTTGGGAGACCGTCAATCAGCAAACGGACCTTATTTTGGTCGATGTGTGCTGTGTATGCATACAGGAGTCCGTTTTGCTTACGTAATGTATCAAGTTCATTTCGTAACGTTTCATATTGCTCAGACGCGATAGGCGATTGTAGAAATTCGCTGTAAGCCGCCGTGTCGAATGTCTTGCTGATGCGTAAGGCATCTTTTTCAGCAGTCGCTTTCAGTGTTGAGACTGCCGTTTGTTTCGTATTGAAATATAAAGCCAAACTACTAAAAACAAAAAAGGCAATCAAAATCAAACTGATCATTACTAAAAGACGTGTTCGGATGGAATGGTTCTTGGTTGTGTTCTTCACGTGTAACTAGTCCTCTCAACTCATATTTTCTATTTATAATTCATTTATCGGTCGGTAAAATACATATTAAACAGGACCTTTTAACGATTTTTTTATGCCACCGCTGGAAGACAAACTATTTCTTCTAAAAAAAAGGATTTATCAAGAATGATTCAGGGCACATATTAAATAGAAAAAAATACAAATTGAGGGAAGAGGGATCGAGATGGAAAGTGAAGTCGATCATCGAATCAAGGCAAGACATGTATATGAAAATGAATTACGAAGACACGCGGTCAGTACAAAAAAAGCGAGCTTTCGTCTGATGACATGTCTACGTTGTCAATCAAAAATCCTGTTAAAGCAAGGACATCAGGACAGCCATCAATGTGACGCGAACTAAAAAAATCCCACTCTTAAGAGCGGGATTAAATAAAGTGTTAGATAGAACAGGCAACAGTTAGAATAAAAAAATAATCATGAACGTTTATTCTTCGGTCGTGGACGTTTAAGATTTCATAGGCAACACATAGTGTAATAATAATTGTTGGATACAGGCAAGTAGCGTTCCGATTGTCAACGGAGCAAGAATCAAACCCATTCCGATGATAATCAGACCAGGCGCGTCGTCAATCTGACCAATATAGAAAAAGACGGGAAAGAGACATGCCGTTAAAATGGCGACGATATAAAAAGACAATTTCATCGATTGAATGGAAGCTGTGATGAGCGGAAAAGCTGGAGGAGTCATCGACATGTATCGGAGGATGCGGAGCGCATGGAATAAAATCAAAAGAGTCGGGATGAAGATAAGGTATGCGGTCAATAGAACACTGTAGCCAGGTCGCTCGAGTAACAAGTTTTTCGTGATACCATGCCAGACAAGTGGGATACCAAGACCAGCTAAACCGAACAGACTGAAGATGATACCGAAGACGATAAAGCGTAAAAACCGAACTTGCCAGACGAAATGATTCACGATATCAACTCCTTTCGAGGCAACAAACGTTTCTTTTAGTATACTGCATATCCCGAGAGGCTAGTAGAAAATTCAAGTGAAGAGGCAACCGCACTTTAAAATAGTGTCATGTAGGTGAAATAGATTAAGGAAATGGAGGTCACGTGATGAAACGAGAACAACATGTCACGCCGCATCCAAAAGGTGGCTATCAAGTGAAAGCTGCCGGTGCGACTCGAGCAACCAAACGATTCGCTACACAAAAAGAAGCGATTGCAGAAGGGCGTCGCATTGCGAAAAATCAGAAGACAGAGCTTGTCATTCATAACAAAGAGGGACAGATTCGCGAAAAAGATTCTTACGGACATGATCCATTTCCACCACGAGGTTGAGCTATCATATATGACACGTTCTGATCATGAGAGCGTGTCTTTTTAATGATTGTCATGTCAAAAGTTTTTGACATAATGATGGAAGTTCATTACAGTTGAGATGTAAAAAGAATTTGACACGTCGTGGAGGAATGAACATGAGAAACCACATCAAAGAGCGACGTCTAGCGGCAAAATTATCGCAACAAGAACTGGCTGACCATTGTCAGGTCAGTCGGCAGACGATCAATGCGATTGAAAACAACAAGTATGATCCGACTTTACAATTAGCGTTTAATATCGCCAAAGTCTTGCAGATACAAGTTGATCATCTGTTCATTTCAGGACAGGAGGAGAGAAATGTCTAAGAAAAAAACGGTTCTATTTTTAGTAACGCTCGTGATAGTAGCGAGCCTTACCGTCTTCAGTATGATTTTCGAAAATAATGTTACGTTCTTCTCGATCGTTCAATTGGCAATTCTGTTGATCATGTTCTTCTCGTATTTTACGTGGGCACGGTCAGGAGAGGACGAGCGTCCGGTACCTGATGATGAACTTGGAGAAAAGATTACGATGGAGAGCGGGCTCGTTAGCTACAAAATTCTGATTGTCCTGATTTTTGGATTCATCTGTCTTGATTACTTTTTACATGAATCAGCGAATCTGTTATTGATCGTTTTGTTCGCGATTGCTTTAGTTACACTACCAATCATTGAGTTTATGAAAGCACGTTCCTATCGATGAAGCGGTTTGGAACGGAAAGAAATAAAGCATGGAAGAACAACAATAATGATATCACTACTGATGGTACATCTACTATATTATATGGAATGTGCCTGCACGGTCAGTTTGCATCATGCACGAAAAGCGATTGAGCTTGCTCCACTAGATGTTGCTTATTATGAATTTATCTTGTTTTTTTGCGGGCAATCCTCATGTCTATCTGTTTAAAGAAGAAATAACTGATACCCACAAACGGATCAAAGGATTGCATAAATGATGAAAAAAATACCTAGATGAGATGACTAATAATCTCTTCTAGGAATTTTTTTTATTATTTTGTCAGTACTGGTGAAATCAATGTAGTAACTGTATTGTTTCCTTCTGCAGTTACACGAAGATTTGTCACACCCGTCACATCAACATCAAAGTCGATTGGGTCATCGCCATATACAACATCATAGCGACCAAGTTCTTTTCCGTTATTGTCGGAGAATACAAGTGTCATTTTGTCATCTGGATAAGCATGACTTAAGTGGCTAGAACTTTTTGTTAAGGATTCTTCTGTTAAAAGTGATAATTGTCCAGTTAACTTTTTATATTTACGATTCAAACTAAATGTAGCAAATTCATCATTGAAGAACCCTGATAAGATCACGTTTTGATTATTTAGTTTACCATTTACTAAAATGGATTGATTATTTTCAATCCAATCAAATGATGAAGCACCGTTATGAATCGATGAAAGTGATGTACCTGAAAGTGGTGTTCCGACTTCATAAGCGGTAGAAGTCTCGATTAGAGGTAATCCTGAAAGGTCTGCTAACAATTGTAATGGTACGTATGGCGTTTTACCAAGCATCAACAAACTTTCTGTATTTTTGTACTTACCAGTTACGACTGCTCCGTCTGTGACAAGTGATTTTGAAGATGCGAGAAGGCGATACCCAGTCGAAAGCTCTTTGATCTTCTTTTTGTTCCCTTCGTTCTCGATTTGAAGATTCTTGTACTTAGTATCAAGTGATTTATAAGACTTTGAAAGGCTCGTGTGCTGTCCTTGTAACGTCTTATAGGCGTTTTCCGACTTCTTTGTTTTTTTCTTTTCGTCGGCTAGTTGTTTTTGGAGTGCTGCTTTTTCCTTTTTCAGTTTAGCCACTTCTTTTGAACTTGAACTTGCTTCAACGATTGATGTCTGCATGACACCGAATGCTAATGATGATACAAGACCTGCTGCGATCCATTTCTTCAAGATGGTTCCCCCTTAAATGACAAAAATGATTTCTTACACCTAACAGTATATTCCAATATCATCTTTTTAGATTTCAATCATTTTGAAATGAAGGGAATGTTTTTATAGATTAAATTTGAAACCAATCACTTCGCAATATCGAGTACATATACAAATCATCGAACTGACCACGTGTTTTCTCATATTGACGAAGCAACCCTTCACGCTGGAATCTAAGTCGTTCAAGCAATCGTTGCGATGTGGCATTATCGGGTAAAACGAGTGCTTCGATTCGGTTGAGCGAAAGTTCCTTAAAACCATATTCGATCACCGCAAGCGCTGCTTCCTTCGCGATGCCTTGTCCCTGATAGGCAGGGTTCAGCTCAAACCCGATTTCAGCCCGCTGATGGCGTTCCGATTGATTCAAGAAACCGCAACTACCGATGATGACATCGTCTTCTGATAAAGCGATCCCAAAACGGATGCCCGTACCCTCACGACGAATCGAAGCGTACCAATCAATCTCTTCGAGGGCGTCAGCTTCCGATTGAAACGGAGCGAGTCCCATCTGTTTGACGACGTGTTCGTCTGATAAATAAGCGAGGACACTCGTAGCATCTGTGGGTAACACTTCGCGTAAGGCGAGACGGTTCGTTTTAAGTGTTGGGAAAGTATGTACCATTCAAAAAACTCCTTTTCAATAAAATGTAAAAAAGTGTTGTTCAACGTTTAAGGCATATGGTAAGATTCTCCACAACAAGAGCATATCATTTCGTTGACGAGAAAGAGTAATGATTGTTCCTCTGCCTTACAGAAAACCGGGATTGCTGAGAACCGGAAGCCAGATCAATCATGAAGATCCTCTCTGAGAAGTCACGCTGAACCATTCAGTAAGTGTGACCGGGTGTCCACCGTTACATGGAATGCACATGATAGTGTGCAACTAAGTGCTGTCGAGAACGAGTATTCTCGACGGAATATGGGTGGTATCGCGGTGAAGTCCGTCCCTGTCAAAGGGGGCGGACTTTTTTTGTATTCTCTTAGTTACCGATTAAAGGAGCGAACAAGAGATGACGTCACAAAACCAAGCAGAAACCGTACAACAACGCGAGGAGCGTGTCCGAAACAGATGGAAACAAGACCAGGTCTTCGCACGATCGATTGAACAACGCACGGAAGCGGAATTCGTATTCTACGAAGGACCTCCGACTGCGAACGGACTACCCCACGTCGGTCATGCGCTCGGACGAACCGTCAAGGATACCGTCGCCCGCTATAAGACGATGAAAGGGTTTCGGGTCGAGCGAAAAGCCGGCTGGGATACGCATGGACTACCGGTCGAACTCGGTGTCGAGAAACAACTCGGCATCTCCGGCAAACAAGCGATCGAAGACTATGGTATTGAAGCATTCATCGCACGCTGTAAGGAAAGTGTCTTCTCCTACGAAGCACAGTGGCGCTCCTTCACGGAAAAACTCGGCTACTGGGTCGATATGGATGACCCTTACGTGACGATGGAGGACGAGTATATCGAAAGCGTCTGGCATATCCTCGGGACGATCCATGACAAAGGCTGGTTGACGAAGGGACACCGTGTGTCACCGTATTGTCCGAGCTGCCAGACATCACTCAGTTCCCATGAAGTCGCGCAAGGCTATCAGGACGTGACGGACTTATCGGCGACGGTTAAACTCCCAATCGTCGACATGGAGCAGACATTTCTGCTTGCGTGGACGACGACACCTTGGACGTTACCGGCAAACGTCGCGGTGGCGGTTCATCCGGAATTGACGTACGTCACGGTAGCGTTTGAAGGAGAGCGATTCATTGTCGCTAAAGCGTTAGTCGCTGAACTGTTCTCGGAATCCGTCGAGGTCGTATCCGAACAGCTCGGTGCGGAACTCGTCGGCTTGCGTTATGAACCACCGTTTGATTTCGTGACGCCAGAGAACGGTCATACGGTCGTCGGGGCGTCCTTCGTCCAAGCAACGAGCGGAACCGGACTTGTCCATCTTGCTCCAGCGTACGGGGAAGAAGATTACCGGGTCGTCCGGGAAAACGGACTGTCATTCGTTAATGTCGTCGACGCTGCTGGGTGTTACACGGATGCCGTTCCACCACTCGTTGGTCGATTCGTCAAAGAGTCAGACGTCGCAATCATCCAGCTGCTCGCTGAACGGGGACGCTTGTTTGCGAAAAAACGCTATACGCACAGCTATCCGCATTGTTGGCGATGTGACTCACCACTGCTCTATTACGCACAAGACAACTGGTTCATCGAGACGACGACCGTCAAGGAACAACTCCTTGCGAACAATGCATCTGTGACGTGGTATCCCGATCACGTCAAGGAAGGGCGGTTCGGAAAGTTCCTTGATCAACTCGTCGACTGGAACATCAGTCGCAATCGCTACTGGGGCACCCCACTGAACGTCTGGGAGTGTGAAGCGTGTGATACGACGTTCGTTCCGAAAAACAAGGCGGACTTGTTGCACCGCACGACATCGACGGAATCTGTCGAGTTGCATAAACCATACGTTGATGCGTTATCGGTCTCGTGTCCGACGTGTCAGGGTGTGATGCACCGGACACCAGAAGTCATCGATGTCTGGTTTGATAGCGGAGCGATGCCGTTCGCGCAACAGCATTATCCGTCAGGGACGCAGACGCTTAACCGCTATCCAGCCGATGTCGTCATCGAAGGCATCGATCAGACGCGGGGCTGGTTCTACAGTTTGCAAGCGATCTCGACACTCTTCACGGGACAGCCTGCCTATAAGCGCGTCCTCGCACTCGGGCACGTCCTCGATGAGAACGGACAGAAGATGTCGAAGAGTCGTGGGAATGCCCTCGATCCGGTGGCGTTAATCGAAGCATATGGTGCTGATAGCCTACGCTGGGCACTACTCGTCGACAGCAGTCCGTGGAGTGCGAAACGGTTTGCTGAGCGGATCGTCCAAGAAGCAAAATCAAAACTAGTCGATACACTGGATCATGCCGTCCAGTTCTATCTGACGTATGCCGAACTGGACGGATTTGATGGCTCACGTCCGCAAAAACGGACGCGTCTCGACGAATGGTTGCTCTCGCGAGTCCATCAGACGACGCAAGACGTGACGGTTGCGATGGACGACTATCAACTGACACAAGCAACACGGAGCATTGCGACACTCGTGGATGAGATTAGCAATTGGTACATCCGTCGTTCACGAGAACGGTTCTGGCAAGTCGACTGGACGGAAGAAAAACAAGCCGCGTACGCGACGCTTCACGTTGCACTCTCGACGACGGCACGACTACTCGCTCCGTTCACGCCGTATCTTGCCGATGATGTCTATCAGCGATTGACGGGAATGAGCGTTCATGTAGCGGATTATCCGGTTGCCGATCCAAAGATGCTCCGACCTGATCTGGAATACGAAATGGCACAGGTTGTCTCTGTCGTCGAGTTAGGACGACAAGTTCGTAATACGCATGCCTTAAAAGTCAAACAACCGCTTGCTAGCTTAGGCGTCCAATCGAGTGAAACCTTTTCGTGGTCGGACTATACGGCAATCATTCAAGAGGAACTGAATGTAAAAGACGTCCAAATCGTTCCGACGACGCAAGCGACGACACGGTTCCGTCTTAAACTGAACTTCCGCGCAGCCGGAGCGAAATTCGCACAGCAAGCGAACGCGATCCATCAATGGCTACAACAATTGTCTGCACAGGAGACTTCCTACTTGCTTGAGACAGGAAGATTAATCTACCGGACCACATCAGGCGATGAAGTCGAGGTGCGTCAAGCGGACGTCATCGTCGAACCAATCGTCCAGACGGGCTTTGCTGCTGCGACGAGTGGTGGACTCACCGTGACGCTCGATACGCGGATCACGGAATCACTGGAGCAGGAACGCTGGATGCGGGAGCTCGTCCGTTATATCCAGTCGGAACGAAAGGCACGAGCGTTATCGCGGGATGCCCGAATCGATCTCGTCTTGTCGGTCGATGCGACGTTCCAACCAATCGTTGAGACGTTTGAGCCTTTGTTATTCAAACATCTTGCCTTATCCTCCATGCGAACTGAATCGCTACAGGGAGCAGGAGATATCCAGCTAGGCGGACACGATGTCAGTGTTTCGTTCGCATCAACGAAAGAATACTGTTAAGGAGAAGATCATGATTGCATTAGAAACATTAAAAGGTCGCCTCGTCGACAGTTTGTTAGAGGTTCAAAAAGAAGACGGATATGTTGCCCGAGAACGTTTCATCTTTAACCGAGGAGCAACGGACGAACAGCTCGCTCTGTTACCTGACTGGACGGCAGACGACTATCAGGCGTTCTTGCGTCAACATAACGGGGCGAAGCTGTTTCAGCACGAAACGTTATCCTACAACGATGGATTCGAACTCTTTTCGATCGAGGATTGCCTGACGTATAGCGAGATTTGGGAATGTCCCGAAAACTTCTTAGCGATCGGTGCAGGACCAGACGGGGAGTGGATCGTCTACGAGATGAATCGCCCGGCAGGAAATCGGATCTGGAGTGGGGAATTTCTTAATTTCGAGGAATGGGAAGAAGACGCAATGCCGTTTGGCTTCGAGCGATGGCTCGACTACTTGATCGTCGCGCAAGGCACGCCATTTTGGGAATGGTTCCGGTAAGAGAGGAAGAGGTTCAGTGGATATTCAATTAAAGGTAGCGTCTCTTACAGACGCTCCGAAGCTTCACACGCTTCAACTCGAGGCGTTTTCAGAGACGCTCGAGCGGTATCAGGATTTTGCAACGAATCCGGCGAACGAATCGATCGATCGTGTCATTCACCGGATCACGCACCCGAGCAGTACGTTTCATCAAATCATCGTCGACGATGTCGTCGTCGGCGGGATTTGTGTCGTTGCGAAAGCACCGAGTCGCTACGCGATCAGTCCGATGTTCTTAGATCCAGC
>NZ_DJUM01000051.1:26371-26957 GCF_002440475.1 Exiguobacterium sp. UBA6282
GAACGGGCGACACTCGTTTCCTATCAAAAATCGGTTTCGGAATGAGCGGGTTTTGTCGGAAGGAAGAACCACCACAGATTCGTCAAAAGAGCGGCAAGGACGGCAAAGTTAAACAGATAAAGGCAAAAGAAGAAGACGAACTCACCGATGTCCTCGAGGTTGGCTAACGGATTATCGACCAGGTACGATTCGTGACTGACGCCGAAGAGGAACAAAGGAAAGAAGACATAGAAGTATCGTTTCCAAAAGAATGACGCACGACCTGTTTGAGACATATGAGCACCTCCTGAAGGAATGGCACGCTTCTTCTAACCGGAAGAAGCGTGTGTTCGTTTACGATAAGGATGGTGTACCGACGACTTCGACGTGACGCGTGACCGTATCAAACAGACGTGTTCGCGTATCGTTATGGGACAACAGCAACGGTTCACCGGTCTCGTCATAGATGAAGGCAATCGGAATCGAAAAACCACAGTTGCGGTACGAACCATCGGCATGACTCGTTCCGATCATGATTGCTTGTTGTGCTTGCCTGATGATACCCGCTTCACCGGACCACTCGACGTACTGTTCTTCATTAAACATA
>NZ_DJUM01000034.1:0-9830 GCF_002440475.1 Exiguobacterium sp. UBA6282
AGTCGTCGGTGTTGCGATGATTTTCGGTGTCTTTACATCGGAGCCACCGGTTGGCTTTAAAAACTTTGCTCTCGGGGATGCGCCGTTCGTCGGTGGTATTCCTGCCGTCATCGGAATCATCCTCGTTGCTGGATTCAGTTTCCAAGGAACAGAACTAGTCGGAATTGCCGCAGGTGAATCGGAAAATCCGAAAAAAAACGTTCCAAAAGCAGTCAAACAAGTCTTCTGGCGCATTTTACTCTTCTACATCCTTGCGATTTTCGTCATCGGGATGCTCATTCCGTATACGAGCCCGAACTTGGTTTCCAATGACATCACGGACGTTGCCGTTAGTCCGTTTACGCTCGTCTTTGAAAAAGCAGGTCTTGCGTTCTCGGCAGCACTCATGAACGCCGTCATCTTGACATCTGTTCTATCTGCCGGTAACTCAGGTATGTATGCTTCCACACGGATGCTGTATACACTTGCTCGTCAAGGAGATGCACCAAAGTTCTTTGCAAAAGTGTCGAAAAATGGGGTACCGCGTAACGCCTTGCTTGCAACAGGAGCAATCGGTGCGCTCTGTTTCTTAACATCGATGTTTGGTGGACAAGTCTACCTGTGGTTACTCAATGCTTCAGGTATGACAGGATTCATCGCATGGCTCGGAATTGCGATCAGTCACTATCGTTTCCGTAAAGGATTCCTTGCACAAGGTCATTCGTTGAAAGATTTACCTTACGTTGCACCAGCGTTCCCGTTCGGTCCGCTGTTTGCATTCGGTCTTTGTTTCCTTGTCATCGTTGGTCAAAACTATGCAGCATTCCTTGCTGATCAAATTGATTGGGTCGGGATTGCCGCGACATATGTCGGAATTCCGTTGTTCCTTGCCTTCTGGTTAGGACACAAATTCAAAAACCGGACGTCGATTGTTCGTTACGAAGAGATGGACTTCCCAGAACATCCACGTCAATCGTAATCAACGAGCCACCTTCAAATGAAGGTGGCTTTTTAGATGTCGCTTCAAGTAAGATGAAAGAAAAACAGGAGGCGATCTTCGTGAATTACTGGTACCACTTTAAGCGTGCCTTCTTACCGATCGCATTATTGCTTGTGACGCTTGCCTTGTACCAAATGATTTATCGTTTGAATAACATCTGGTACTCGCTTGGAGGACTTCTTCTTGTCTTCGCAGCAATTTACTTTGTCATGCGTCGCCTAAAAACGAACCCAGAGGATTGAATGAGCAGGAAAGTCGAGTCCATTCTCTGAACGCGGTAAAATAGAGACATACAGAGGAGGGGAAGATAGATGGCAAAAGCAATATTTGCAGGTGGTTGTTTCTGGTGCATGGTCAAGCCATTCCATAAATATGATGGGGTAGAGCAGGTCATTTCAGGATATACCGGTGGTCATACAGAGAACCCAACTTATAAAGAGGTCTGTTCGGAAACGACAGGTCACTTGGAGGCGGTTGAAGTCACGTACGATCCGTCCGTCATTACGTACGAAGAATTACTCGATATCTTCTGGCGTCAAATCGATCCGACAGACGGGGGCGGTCAATTCAATGACCGTGGTGAATCATATCAGCCGGCCATTTTTTATGTCGATGAAGCGCAGCGTGAAGCAGCTGAACGTTCGAAAGCAGAGCTTGACGCATCAGGACGTTTCTCGCGTCCGGTCGCGGTAGAAATTCGTCCGGAAAAGCCGTTTTGGCCAGCAGAAGAATATCACCAAGATTATTATAAAAAGAACCCATTCCGCTACCAGATGTATAGCGTCGGCTCCGGTCGTGCGAAATTCATTAAGGAAGCGTGGAAGGATCATGGTAAGGAAAAAGAATTGAAAGAGCGTCTGACACCGATTCAGTATAAAGTCACACAAGAAAACGGGACAGAACCCGCTTTTCGTAACGAATACTGGGATGAAGAACGTCCAGGTCTTTATGTCGATATCGTCGATGGTACACCACTCTTCACATCAAAAGATAAATTCCAGTCAAACTGTGGTTGGCCGAGCTTCGCTAAACCGATCTCAGAAGACAAGATGGAAGTCGAACTCGACACGAGTCATGGGATGACGCGGACGGAAGTACGTTCTGCGAATGCAGATAGTCATCTTGGTCACATTTTCGATGATGGTCCGACAGAGCTTGGTGGTCTACGCTATTGTATCAACTCAGCAGCGTTACGATTTATTCCGGTAGAAGAGCTTGATTCGGCAGGATACGGGGAATATAAAAAACATTTCGAGTAACATGTAGGGAGCAGTCAAACGATTTCGTTTTGACTGCTCTTTTTTTCAAATGGAAAGGAGAGGATCAGATGTTTCAGTCCGTGTATGAAGAGATTCGACAGATGACGATTGCAAAGGTACTTGATTTCTATGATCATGAAATCCGTCAGCTCGATGAGAAAGCACGTCAGGAAAAGTACGACAAGATGAGTTTGAGTCCATTTCGTTTTTTTCGGGGGAGTTCGCATCTTTTTTATTACGATGTGACCCGGATTCCGCTTGGTTTTGACACACCTCGTGATAAGCCAACTTGGATCCAAGGTGATCTTCACTTTGAGAACTTTGGTGTCCATGGCAATGCAAAAGGAGAAATCATCTACGACGTCAACGATTTTGATGAAGGATACTTAGGATCGTATTTATACGATTTGATTCGCATGGCAGTCTCTGTGCGATTATTCGCTGAAGAGGCAGGATATGATTCAGTCCCTGCAATTCGTAATTATGTTCTTGAATACTTACATGATTTAAAAAAGTATGCACTTGGAAAAGATCCAAGTGATGTTTGTTTTACACGGGATAATACAAAAGGACCAATCAAGAAGTTAATCAAAAAAGCAGAAAAAAAACGTGAAGAATTAATGGGGGAGCGAACGGAACTGGTAGATGGCGTGAGACGATTTTGTACACTCCCGGATATGGAAGTAGTAGATGATGCGACACGAGCAGCAATTGAGTCTGCCTGGCCTTCCTACATCGAGACAATCGACACCGAGGATCGCCGTGAGGAATCGTTCTATACGATCAAGGATATCGTTCGTAAGCTAGACAGCGGAACAGCATCCATTGGTCTCGAGCGCTATTACATCTTGATTGAGGGCGAAGGGGGAGAAGAAGATTTGATTCTTGAGATGAAACAAGCGCAAACGTCTGTCCCTTCGTTATTCCTGCCCGTTTATCGTCCAGAAGCAGAAACCGTTCATCAAGGGAGACGGGTCATCACGTCGCAAAAGGCGATGCAGGCACATGAAGATCCATATCTTGGTTATCTGACGATTGAAAAAAAGGAATATTATGTACGCGAGCGCTCACCGTACAAGAAAAAACTAAAGGCGAAGCATATAAAAAGTCAGGAAGACCTTGAGAACGTGTTATGTATTCAAGGTCAAATTACCGCGAAAATCCATGCGCGGGCAGATCAAGATGCGGGAATTCAAGAAAAAATATTAACCCATCATGCGGATGTTGAAATCATTCGAGCTATCGGTGTTTCCGATACCGCTTTTTTGGAGCAGATCGAGCGTTGGTCAGAAGCTTATGTCATGCGAACAAAGCTGGATTACCAAGTGTTTTTAGAATGGACGAAGACGTGGAAAACGACTTAAAACGTGGACTGAAAAAGGAGAAAAATATCGGTATGTAACAGATGTTACATGCCGATATTTTTGAAGTGATTTTTATTCTTTAACAGATGAAAGCGTCATGCAAAAAACAAATAGGTATAATGACCTATATCAATTTATCTGAAAACTTCGTAAATTTTTGATTAAGTTCTTACGAACGACTCGCTTCGTAAGACAAATCACAACGGATATAGGGGGAAGTACATCATGAGTTTGACGCGGAAAAAAGATGTTTCCGCTATGATTGCTGCAAGTAAACGCAACAGTGGACTTGCTCGAAATCTTGGCGCGATGGATTTAACGTTTTTAGGAATTGGCGCCATCATCGGTACCGGAATCTTCGTTTTGACGGGAACAGGAGCGTTGACTGCAGGACCAGGACTTATCGTATCATTCATTCTATCTGCCATCGCCTGTGGTCTAGCTGCTCTTGCTTACGCTGAATTTGCATCAACGATTCCGGTCAGTGGATCCGTCTATACGTATACGTATGCAACGATGGGAGAGATCTTCGCTTGGATCATCGGTTGGAACTTGATTCTCGAATATGGACTCGCCTCCAGTGCCGTAGCAGCCGGTTGGTCAGGTTACTTCCAGTCTTTACTCGCAGGATTTAATATCCATGTGCCAACAGCTCTCTCAGCAGCTCCAGGAGCAGTAGAAGGAGCCAAGACATACTTCAACCTTCCAGCCTTCCTGATCCTCTTTGCCATTACGGCATTGTTGTCGATGGGAATCAAGGAAACGAAACGTGTCAACAACATCATGGTCGTCATCAAATTAGCAGTCGTCGTGTTGTTCATCGTCGTCGGTGTTGGCTACGTTGAACCATCAAACTGGACACCATTCACTCCATTTGGTTGGGGAGGCGTCTTCTCGGGTGCTGCGATCGTCTTCTTCGCGTACATCGGTTTTGATGCTGTTACATCAGCAGCGGAAGAAGTCCGTGATCCACAAAAGAACTTACCACGTGGTATCATCGGTTCACTTGCTGTCTGTACAATTCTTTACGTCATCGTCGCAGCCATCATGACAGGGATCGTCCCTTACAAACAATTCGCTGGTATCGATCATCCGGTCTCACTTGCGATTCAAATGGCAGGTCAAAACTGGGTCGCTGGTTTCATCGATCTCGGTGCGATTCTCGGGATCACAACGGTTATTCTCGTCATGACATACGGAATGGTGCGTCTCGCGTTTGCGATCTCGCGTGACGGGATGTTCCCTAAAGTATTCTCCGAAGTGCATCCGAAATACCAAACACCATTCAAGGCGACTTGGATGATCGGACTTGGTAGTTCACTCGTCGCTGGATTCGTTCCACTCGATGTCATCGCGAACCTCGTCAACATGGGTACACTCGCAGCATTCGTCTTAATCTCTGTCGCTGTCTTGATTCTTCGTAAAACACAGCCGGATCTCCCACGTGCATTCAAATGTCCGGGTATGCCATATGTGCCAATCGCAGCAATCGCTGCATGTCTCTTCTTAATGTTCAACTTGAAACTCGAGACATGGATTGCTTTCGGAGTCTGGCTTGCAATCGGTTTAGTACTTTACTTTACGTTTGCGCGTAAGCGTTCGAATCTACACCCAGGAAATATGTCGGTAGCGGAACTTGCTGCTTCAAAAGAAGAAGAGTAAACACATCAAAAGACCCGATCGCCTTCAGGCGATCGGGTCTTCTTGTGTTAGGAAAGTGGAACAGGACCTTTGACGCGAACCGCGTCAAATTCGCGACGAATGCTTTCATTGGCTTTCGCTTCATCTTCTGCCGACCAGCCGAGTTCACTACGCATCAGGGCAAGAACACCGTCTGCGTATTGTTCAGCATGTGGGAAATCAAAGAAGACGGCTGAAGCACGACGGTTCAAGAAGTCACCGGGTTGCATGACGAGCTCTGCTTCTAGACCATACAGAAGGGCACCGAACCAGTGTAACGGTAATTGATAACGAGCGGCTTCGTCACCGCGTGTCCGAATCAATTCGAAGACACGTTCGACATTCGTACCGTAGCGCTGGATGAGCCATGTCGTCTCATTCGGTGACAACCCAAGTGCTTCGCCTTTTGGTTGTTGTTCCTTCATATAACGCGCGAATCCTTTACTTCCTTGTGGATGACCACCACCAAGCAAGATATCGTGCGTACGGGAAGCAAGATAAATTCGATTTTCTTCTGTCTTGAATTGCTCCGCGACCATATCGATGATTCGTTCTGCCATCTTCCGGTACCCAGTCAACTTACCACCGGCGATTGACATCAGACCGGATTTCGAAACGAAGATTTCGTCTTTTCGGGACAGTTCACTTGGATCTTTTCCATCTTCATGAATGAGTGGACGTAGTCCAGACCACGTTGATTCGACATGCTCAGGTCGTAACTCGACGTTGAACATTTGATTCGTCGCCTCTAGGATGTAATCCTGATCCTCGACGGTGACACCAGGCTCAAGAATATCTCCTTTATAGTTCGTATCCGTTGTTCCGACATACGTTTTCCCTTCACGTGGAATCGCAAAGATCATCCGACCGTCTGGAACATCGAAGTAAACGGCTTGTTGCAACGGGAAATGTACTTGATCGATGACGAGATGAATCCCTTTTGTCAGGTGTAATGACTTTCCAGACTTCGAACCGTCTTTTTCGCGCAGTTCATCGACCCAAGGACCCGTCGCATTAATGATCTTCTTCGCCCGAATCGTATACGTTTTGCCACTTAAGACGTCGCGGACTTCGACACCAACGACTTTTCCATTGTGGTAGACAAGCGATTCCGCTTTCGTATAATTGACGGCACGTCCGCCGTAACCGATGGCTGCTTTTAAGACTTCGACCGTCAGTCGAGCGTCATCCGTTTTATATTCGACATACCGACCACCGCCGACTAAATGCTCTGAGCGTAACAGTGGTTCGTAACGTAATGTTTCTTCTTTGCTAAGCATCGTCCGACGTTCATGGCGTTTGACACCAGCGAGTTGATCATAGACACGTAAGCCGATCGAGGTCGAGAAGCTACCGAATGTACCACCTTCGACAAGTGGAAGCATCATCCACTCCGGTGTCGTCACATGCGGTGCGTTCTCATACACGATGGCACGTTCTTTCCCGACTTCGGCGACGAGTTTAATCTCGAACTGCTTCAGATAACGCAATCCACCATGGACAAGTTTCGTCGATCGGCTCGATGTCCCTTCGGCGAAGTCCTGCATTTCGATCAAGCCTGTCCGCATGCCGCGACTTTGTGCGTCAAGCAGAATACCAGCTCCCGTGATACCGCCCCCGATGACGAGGACGTCTAAAAGTTCTTGTCCCATTTCTTCTAACCATGCTGTCCGTTCCGTACTTGAAAACATCTTGTCTTCCCCCTGTTCGTCTGAAATGAATAGTTAGTCTACTTCTATCCATGTACCCACTTTTGCACTCTTTTGAGCACGATCAATGATTTTCATGACGAGTTCAGCCTGTTTCGCAGAGACAGGTGGTGTGGTTCGCTTACGGATGGCTGGAGCGAGATCCGTATAATAATCCCCAAAATGACCGGAAACAAAAGGGAAGTCTTGCAGAGGTCCATTTGCTTCAGCCAATTGATAGGTCGTCCGTTTTGTATCGACTTCATCAACGAAGTAACTCGCCTGTGTTCCGTGCACCATCAGGGAGGGACCAACAGCTGGAACGATGGAACCGATATGCAAAATAGCGCGTCGCGTGCCAAAGGCTAAAATTAGATGTGTATAGTCATCAACGATCCCATCTTGTCGTTGAATCGTTTGATCACAAAAGACACGGTCTGGAATTTCATCGAAGGCGACGAGTGCTTGATCGATCAAGTGTGAACCAAGGTCGTACAATAGTCCGGCACCAGGAACGTCCTGTTCGCGCCAACGCTCCTGCACATCGGGACGGTAACGGTCATAATGCGCTTCGAACGTCTGGAGCGTACCGAGTCGTCCAGATTTCAATAAGGTCATCAGCGTCCGAAAGTCCTTCGTGTACCGCCGATTATGATAAACTGTCAGTAACCGACCGTATGTCCGTGCTAGTTCTGTCAACGTTTCGGCTTCTTCGAGCGTGACGGTGAACGGTTTCTCGACAAGTACATCACAGCCCGAGAGCAAGGCGAGACGCGCGAGTGGATAATGCAGATCATTTGCCGTCGCGATGACGACTAAATCGATTTGTTCCGCTTCAAGTAATGCTTCAAGTGTCGGATAGACAGGGAGCGTCGCGTCGTACGCAGCGACCGCTTCCGGGCGACTCGACTGAACAGCTACCAACTGATAATCAGGTGCGTGTAAATAAGGAGCATGCAAATGTTCACCGGCAAGACCAAAACCAACTAATGCGGTACGAATCATAGAAAACACATCCTTTTCAAGTTCATACCCTCAATCTACCATAAGGAGGAATACAAGATGATTACCGAGCAACACATCATCGAAAAGATGCGCCAAGCGATGCAACGTATTGACCAAACAACAGGAGCTGCGCAGAAAGAACAGATTGCAGCGATGAAGGTTTACTGTGAACTACTGCTCGAATCCGATTCGACGTCGAGTTCGACAATATCGCTTCCTACGTCAACGCCTCAGGCAACCCCAGCGGTCGATCCGATGTTAGCGCGTTTCATGGGTGTTTCGCAGGAAAAAGAAGAAAAAGGCACTTCATTGCTCGATTTTTGAATGAAATGACGCAATTCAGGGAATAACCATCACAGTTAAAATGAGAAAGGGAGATACGTCATGAAAACAGTCATCGTCATTGGAGCAGGACCAGGAAACGGATATGAAATCAGTAAACGATTCGGGCAAGAAGGATTTCAAGTCGTTTGTGCGGCGCGGACACAAGAAACGCTTGCAGCCGTCATCACGGAACTAAAAGAAGAAGGTGTAGAGGCGGTGGGGGTAGAATGTGATGCTTCTCGAAAAGCCGATATCGCATCACTCATCGAATGGACAGAGGAGCAGTATGGACAAATCGATGTCTTAGTCTATAATGCTTCGATTTTACATCAAGCATCTGTCCTTGAAGTCTCGGCAGAACAGATTACGAAAGAGTTCGAGATCGATGTTCTCGGTGCACTGCATGCCGCACAACTCGTTGCTCCTTCGATGCAGGAACGAAAAGACGGCGCCATCCTGATTACAGGAGGTGGCGCTGCGATGCAAGCAATCAAATCGTTACCAGGGCTTTCGATTGGCAAGGCAGGCGTTCGTCAAGTGACGCACATGCTCCATGATACGTTGAAGGAAGACGGTGTCTACGTCGGAACTGTCACGATTGCCGGAGAAGTGAAGCGTGGAACGGCACTTGATCCGAAAAACGTAGCGGAAGCGTTCTATACACTCTATACAAACCGTAACGAAGTAGAGACAGTTCTATCAGCAGACTAACTTATGAACAAGGTGACGTATGCGGGTTCGGACATTGACCGAATCCGTATTTTCATGGAAAGGAGAGAAATAGAAATGAGACGATCTGTATTCATAAGTCTACTTTTTTTATTCGTCCTCATCGGTTGTGCACCAGAAGAAACCGATCTGCTTGGCATCAAGCAACCAGACGATGAAAAGATTACGAAAGCGACGGTGCAACGCGTCATCGATGGGGATACATTAAAAGTGAGGCTAGCAGACGGGAAAACGGAGGATGTTCGTTTGTTGCTCGTCGATACACCGGAAACTGTTAAACCGGATACGCCGGTTCAACCTTATGGAACGGAAGCTTCAGCGTTTACAAAAGAGAAATTACCGAGCGGGACAGCTATTCGGTTAGAGCGTGATCATTCCCGGGCTGACCGATACGGACGACTGCTCGCATATGTCTGGTACGGCGATAAAATGTTGAATCAAGAGTTACTCCGAAAAGGTCTTGCGCGTGTGGCGTTCGTCTATGAACCAGACACACGTTATGTCGATATGTTTGAAAAAATCGAACAGGAAGCAAAACAGGCAAAGAAGAAAATCTGGAAGCACGATGGCTACGTCACGAATCGCGGATTCAATGTTCAAGCGATTACAGAAACGAAATCCTGCGATATCAAAGGTAATATCAATCGGTCAGGTAAAAAAATTTACCATGTCCCGGGTGGTCAGTCTTACAATGAAGTGAAGCCGGAGCAACGGTTCTGTACGGAGAAAGAAGCACAAGAAGCCGGATTCGTCCGAGCAACACGCTGATAAACGCAAAAAAAGCCATCGCTAGCGATGGCTT
>NZ_DJUM01000002.1:0-27173 GCF_002440475.1 Exiguobacterium sp. UBA6282
TCGTATGTCGAATCGATAATTCATAGCGGAATTCGCGTCCGTTATTCTCGGTTGCGATGAGCGTTCCGTAATGTTCCGGTGTGCCGTCTCCCGGAATGAATCGGACCTTTCCCGGTTGTTTCATCGAATGGATCGGACGTTCGGCATGACGTCCACCGTATAACTCAGGCATGCGCACCACGACGTCATAAGTCGAATCGAATTGTTGATTGTAGACGAGATAGAGTTTGACGTCACGTGTAAAAGGTGTCAGCGAATGCGTGTACGTGAAGAGCGTCGTCCGTGTATCTTTTTTCGTGACATCCGTCGCGTCAATGACAAGGTAACCGGAGCCTGGGAGCTCTAATGTTCGAGCGGAGTTCTCTGCAATCTTTTCATCGGGGATGAACCAATCGTCTTTTTTTAGTACAGCAGGCTTCATGCTAAAGTCCTGTCGTTGTGGAGTCAGAGCTGTCTTCTTGAAGACATCGTCTTTCTTTGCTAGCGGATAATATCCACTTTTTAATGGCGTTTCGCAATATAAGTAAGTCTTCTTTCCAGATTGAACGTAACGAACGGTTTGACCTGCATAGTCATCGAATGGCTTCGCCATCATGATGGAATAGATTCCGCCGACCGAGTAATCTTTGGGTGCATCGCTCACTTTCGATGCGCACGTTTTTTGTATGACGATTCGTTCCTTCGCTGACAATGTTCGTGAACCCTGATCACTAAACTGTCCACCATCATATAGTTGCGACAAGTAATCCCATTTGAAATTCGGCGCATCACTTTGACAACCGCTTAACGCGAGCGTCGCTCCAAGTGTGAGTCCGATCCAGTACCGTTTGTTCATTGATTGAGCACCTCACTAAGTGCTTCACTTGTCGTACCCGACAGCTTCGCACCGTTCTTTGATCCTGGTTTAACGACATAGATTTCAAGTTTTTTGGCACGTTTTCGTTCGAATAGCTCGAACATTTGGCTTTTGCCTTCACGTATCAAGGTCAATTTTTTTTTGTGCAGTTTTTTACCTTGTGGCTCTATCACTTCGGTCTCTTTTAATTCCTGAGCGATTTTTTTCGCTAGTTGATCCGGTATTGCCGAGATGAACTTATAATCACTATCAACGAGCTGTTTCGGTGATTGGTGGATAAATCCGACATAACCGGATTGTTTGATATTGATAAAAGCATATTTGTAATTGGAAGGTTTTTTATATGACTTATTAAGACGCATATAAATTGGTGTTTCCTGGACAACTTTATCTTTTTCTAGTTTTTGAACGGTTGCAAAGTGAATCGTTTGATCAGGTGAGAGGACATTAGGTAATTTCTTGCGATTAATGCGGTAGGATTGCCCTTGAACATATTCTTGAATGACTGAAGAGTTTCCATCGCGCGTTCCTCTTACTGTGAGGTCTATTATTGCGGATTGGATTCCATTCTTTGGACTATAGCGGAAAGAGACATTCAGTTCGGATCCGGACAACGACTCGGTCGCTTCGAAGAATGTGCGTTCTTTTCCGTTTTCCTCTCCAAAAATAATGAATTGTCCTTCTGGTGGTAAGGACAATTGATACGATGGGAAAAGGTAACGACCAAGTCCTTTCGTGTCTTTACTTTCTTCATTTTCTTGTTTTTGTTGATCCGTCACTTCTTTTGGGACAGGCTTAAAGCGAACGTCTGTCGATTTAGCTTTAAGCGGTTGGTTCGACCAATCGACGAATGGGTAATCACTGCGCTTGATTTGGTGGATCGCATAATCCGCGTGGCGAATCGGCTGACACGCCAGATAGTCCTTTTTTTCGTCTGACAGGAAACGGACGTGTTGGAACTCGCGCCCCTGGACACTCGGAGGCAGGAAGTATAAATCAAATCCTTCGTGTTGCACATATCGATCAGGCAAGCGCATCATGTCAGGTTTTTGCTGACAAGCCTTCAACAAAGCCGCCGTTTGTTTTTTCGGGAGATCCGGTATCTCTTGACCATCAAAGGTAGTCGAGATACCGCCCCAGTAATTAGCATCATATGTAAGATCTAAGTATTGTTCTTTTCCGCATCCGGCAAGAAGAACTGCTCCTGCGAGAATACCAGTATGTATATAGCGTCTCATGAAAAACCTCCTTCATCCTAATGACTATATTTTACCATAATTTCAATAATAGACAGAATTTTCTATAACACTTTAACATCAAGATGTTTGACATCTCTTGACTCGGGAATAATAGATGCATGCACGGTCAATCTATTACTATGGGGGTTTTAAGATGGGTACATTTATTCAAGCAGTTGATGGCACGAAGATTTACGTCGAGGACGTCGGATCGGGTCAACCGGTCGTCTTTTTACACGGCTGGCCGGCAAACAACAACATGTTCGAGTATCAAAAAAATCTGCTCGTCGAAGAAGGATACCGTTACGTCGGGATCGATTATCGCGGTTATGGTAAATCAGATGCGCCGGCAACGGGATACGATTACAAGACGATGGCGTCCGACGTTAACGAAGTCATCGAACAGCTGAAATTAACGAATGTCGTGTTGCTCGGCTTCTCGATGGGAGGAGGGATCGCCTTATCCTATCTCTTGCACTACGGGGACTCAAAAGTCAGCAAGCTCGTTCTCGCAGGAGCTGCGGCACCAGTCTTTACACAGCGAGATGGTTATCCATACGGAATGACGAAAGAAGAAGTCGATGGATTGATTGCCGACACGAAACAAGATCGTCCGTCGATGCTTAAAGGATTCGGGGAAATCTTCTTTGCGAAAGAACATCCAGAACCACTTCAACAATGGTTCCACGGACTTAGTATCGCCGCTTCGTCCCACGGTACGATTCAGTCAGCAGTCGCCTTGCGTGATGAAGACTTACGTGGAAAACTCGGAGACATCAAAGTTGATACGTTAATCATCCACGGTAAAAAAGACCAAGTTTGTCCGTTCGAGTTCGCGGAAGAAATGCAAAAGGAAATCCCACATGCGCGACTCGAAGTTTTCGAAGAGAGTGGACACGGCATGTTGCTTGATGAACAAGAGAAATTCAACGAAACGCTACTCTCGTACGTCAAAGGAAATCAAACCGTCTAATCCAACAAGCCATGGACACCCGTCCATGGCTTGTTTTTGTGTACAAAAAAAGTGTGCGCCGGCGCACACTTTTAAGGACGATACTTCCGCATGAACCGTTGATCGATCCAGCGCTTCAGGTACCAACCAAGTCGATTAGTTGAGTACGATTTACCATACAGGGAAACCGAATGACGTGGTCCCATCGATAAAATCGTCAAATAGTTCGTTTGCGGACGATACGTTTGCAGTGCCTCTTCCTGGACGTAGTGCAAGAGGTTTGCTAGTAAGACCGGTGCTTGCCGGACAGCTGTGACGCCGTTCTTTGGAATATCGGGATAAGCGACGAGGGTCGCCGCGTCACCCGCAGCAAACAGACTTGGATGATCGAGCGCTTGCAACTGCTCATTGACAAGTAGGAATCCGTCTTCCGTATAGAGCTTACTGTCCGCAAACAATGCCGGAGCTTTCGCACCCGTCAAGCGGATAAGCGCATCCGACTCGATTGGCGGGTGATGTGAAAAGAGGAGAGGAGACGCCTCGTTCAGTGGCCGTTCTCGAATCCAATAAACATCGAGTTCTTGTAAGCGTCGTGTAATGGCTTCCGCTGCTGGATGTCCTGAAAGTAACTCTGGATCCGTGATCAATGTGATCGGTACACCCGCCGCTTTCAAGGACGCCGCCATCTCGACGGCAGCTGCTCCGCTCCCAATCACGACCGGACGCTTTGCTAGTTGCAGTCGCTTTAATGTATCCGGTAACCGGTAGTTCGGTTTAATCGATAATCGCGCCATATCTTCCGGCCAGTCGAATGAGCCGATATTCGTTGAGACGACGTCATAGGTGTAACGTCTGCCGGATGCACCGAAGACGACCTTTTCAACAGGGTCGACTTTGATGACGGTCTCCTTGATGAATGGTTTATCATAGGCACGACATAAGGCGGCGACGTCAATACGCATCTCATCCATGTCGTATGTTCCATCAGCAAGCCCAGAGTACATGCCCGAGTAATATTGGTACGTCGAGGCGTTCAGGACCAGCCACTCGACGTCTTGTGTTGGTCCGTGTGTAATGCAATGCAGGTGAGCGTGACCTGCACCAATCAAGAGGATACGTTTCATGTCGTTCTCCTTCAATCTGTCTTGCTAGAGTGTACCCGGATACGGGTGGCGGTAATCATAGCCAAAAGACAAGACTGATGAATAGGAGGATGACCACGAGATAAATAATATCCTGACGCTGAACGACCGGTACCTCGTAATACGTTCGCTCTGCTGAAAAGTGACGGGCTTCGAGAGCAATCGCCATCCGTTCTGCCCGCTGGATCGACCGTGAGAAGAGCGGTAAGCCAATTGAAAGAAATCCATCACCAGGAAAGCGACTGTGCACATTGCGAATCATCCGGACTTGTCGCAAAACGCGGACTTCTTCGACCAGTTGCGGCAGAAAGCGAATCCCGGCAAGGAACCCGTAAGCAAAGCGGGGTGATAACTTCGCCTGATGGATCAAGCTCATTACGAAACGGGTCGCGTCGGTCGTCGTGACGAAAGCGAGGCTCAGGCAGACGAACGTTGCCATACGTAAGGCAAGTAACCAGCCGTGCGCGACGCTTTCCAACGTGACATGAAACCAACCAAACGACCAAAGAGTATTCGTTCCTTTGCCGAAAGCCGCCATCATCCAGAACGTCAATAAGAATAATAGACTATACGGCGCAAGTCGCTTCAAGAAATCAAAAGGACCCCATCCGGAGAGGAGTAGCAGTGCGATAGCAAAACTCAGGAATACTAACGTTTTGACCCAGTCATTCGTTGCAATCAAGGCAAACATGATCAAAAACAATCCGCTTCCCTTAATGACGGGATTGAGTTTAGCGAACGGGGACACGTTCGTTTGCATCACGTTTCACCTCCTGGAATTGGTACGAAATTGGACGTTGTAGCTGACAGCGCTCGAGTAATGGAACGTCAGCGAATAACTCGCTTGGGCGACCGTCAAAAGCAATCCGTCCTTGCTCCATGACGAGGACGCGATCCGCATACCGGGCGACGAGCTCCATATCATGCGTCGCCATGACGAGTGTCGTACCGTTCTGTTGTTCCATCTGTAACTGTTCCATTAAGCGTCGTNNCATCTTGTCCGAAGGTCGGTTCATCGAGCAACAATAAGTCTTTCGTTTGTCCGAGCATCGTTGCGACGCTGAGCCGTCGTTGTTGTCCCGTACTAAGAGCAAGTGGTGACTGCTGTTTGACAGATGTCAGTTCCAGCCGTTCGAGCAACGCCGCGCGTTTAACGTTCGTCGCTGCCCGGTGGCTCCAGTCGATTTCCGCTTCGACCGTCAGCTTAAGAAACTGCAGATCCGGTTGTTGAAAGACATAGCCAACGTGCTCATAAAAGCGACGCTGGGAGTAACGATGAACCGGACGCCCCTGGAGCTGATACGTTCCACGATTGGGAAGCAACCGCCCGAGTGTCGCAAGCAATGTACTTTTACCGGATCCATTTGCCCCAAGCAGCATCACCCATTCTCCTGTCTGCAGGGAAAATGTCGCATCGGTCAGCGGATATGGTGCTTTCGTCGATAATGCAGCGACGTGTAACAAAGAGCGACCAGCTGTAGCGACGGGGGAAGGCACATGAAGTCGCGCCGCTTGCGGTCCATCTATGGGTAACGTCTCTAACGTATACGGATATAAAGAGGGAACGGCAATGCCTTTCGTTTGAAGCTCTTTGTAATCCTGCGGGAACAGATCCCGTGGATCTGCTGTCGCAGTAATCGATCCGTCCTCAAGCAAGACGACCTGGTCGACGTACGACAAACAGACATCGAGTTGGTGTTCGATCAAGACGATCGTTAAATCGTGTTCTTTTTGAATCCGAAAAATCAACGCCATCAGCTCATGTTGTCCGATTGGATCAATCTGAGCCGTTGGTTCATCGAGTAATAAGATCGTCGGCTCAAGTGCTAGGACCGCTGCGAGTGCGAGACGCTGTTTCATTCCTCCGGATAGACTCGCGATCGGTGTCGAGAAGGGGAGGGGGAGACCGACGAGTGCGAGTAAGCGTTCAATTCGTTCATCCATCTCCACGCGCGGAATCGAGCGATTTTCTAAACTAAAAGCGATTTCGCGTCCGATCGTCTCCATGCAGAACTGTTCTTCTGGATTTTGAAACAAGATTCCGACCGAACCGGACCGGGTAACGGTACCAGTCTGTTCGACTTCAATCGTTTCCGGTGTCAGTCCGGCAAGGGCATGAAGTAATGTCGTCTTGCCACTCCCACTTCGTCCGAGCAGAAGGGTCGTCCCTTGCTCAATCGTCAGCGATACATGATTGAGCACCGATTTCATCTGACCGGGATAGCGGATGCTGAGGTCGTCGACAGTAATCATGCGATTTCTCGTTTCGCACGTCCTGCTGCAAACCCGTTCAAGACACCAGTCGCAACAAGGCGACGGACGAGAATGGCTGCAAGCAAGCCACCGAGTAATGCACCACTGATCAATTGTAAGCCAGTTGTCGCAAGCAACGTCGTCGTTGTGTAGTAACCGAATCCGTTCGCGATTAGACTATAAACGATGCTACCAATCGCGGCTCCGACACCCGATAACATCAAGGTCCATGTGTCATAACGACGGTAACGCGTCATCGCGAAGACGAGTTCCGCACCAAGTCCTTGGCAGACTCCGATCAGAAGAGCGGATAAACCAAAATGACTACCTGTGAACAGTTCGACGGCTGCCGCGACGACTTCCGCAATTAAAGCGGCACCTGGCTTTTGAATGATTGCTGCGACGAGCGGACTCGCAATGATCCAGATGCCAAACATCCAGTTGGCACCGACAGGACCGAAGATCGCTGAGATCGGTAACCAGAGTGTTGACCAACCAAGATAGATGACGCCGCAAGCGACGGCGAGCATCATCATGACCATGATTTCTTTCATTTTCCAGTGTTGCATTAGATACGTCCTCCTTTGAATGGGGGAGACGCCAAAAAAGACCGCCCTCCGTAAAAAAGAGAGCGGTCCTCAGAAAAACTGCGCGCAGCAGGAGTCATTGGATGTGATCGCTCCACTTTCCTACGCTAGTATGAACTAGATCAGGTTCGAAGGGTCCGAAGTGAATCGTCTCAGCCAATTGGGCTCCCCTAGTGGATATGGTAATAGGTGATACGCTGTTCACTTTAGGCAATCCAGCGTCTGTTGTCAAGACACAAAAAAAACGATACGCCGCAAAGGGCGTATCGTTAAACGACTTATTTATTGTCTTCGTTCTCTTCAGCTGTTTCTTCTGAAGACGCTTCTGTTGCTTCCGCTTCGTTGTCTTCGCCAGCTTCTGCTTGTGCCTCTGCTTCCTCGATTTCTTCAAGATCCTGCTCGAGTGTCGATTCGACGACAGCTGCGACTTGAATATCGCCTTCTGTAACGATGCGGAAATCTTTTTGTTCTGGAAGATCGGCTACAGAAATCGAATCGCCGATTTCGAGGTTCGTGACGTCGACTTCGACGTTCTCTGGTAATTTATCTGGTGTAGCGGCGACTGTTACTTTAAAGAGTGTTTGTGATAGGAAGCCACCAACTTTTGCACCGGCTGCTTCGCCAACAAGTACAACGTCTGCTTCGACTTCTGTTTCTTCATCCATTTTCACGGCGATGAATTCAACGTGATCGACTGTTGGTGTGAAGACATCCATATCACGGCGATTGATCAAGACGTTAATATTTTTACCGTCGAGTTTGAGTGAAATCAAGACGTTTTCACCGTTTTCTCGGACGATTTTAAGCAATTCTTTTTCTTCAAATGCGATTGGTGTACTTTCCACTTTGTAACCATACACGACGCCAAGAGCTTTTCCTTCATGACGCAATTGTTTACGGAGTGAGCGTGGACGTACCTCGCGTTTTTCGGCTGTTAAATTAACTGACATGTTCATTTCCCCCTTGAATTTGGTATAGCCCTCAAAAGGTAATGAATGTAGGAGCAGGACGAATCCTGAACAATATGAATCATGCTAAGACAATCGGTTTCAGACTCTCATGAATCTGACGCTTTCGTGACTTTGCATTTCTCTCCCAGGTCATTACGCTGATATTGAGAAACATGTGTGAGTAAGTCACCGGTTTGATGCGGTGCTAATGAGTTTATACCCCTATGTTTTAAATCCATAAACCTCTTTTTTTATCTTTTTGAAGTCGAAAGACCTCCAAACCGCTTGAAATCAAGGGTTGAGAGGTCTTTCGTTTTTTTCATTCTTTATGGTGATTCGTTGATTTTCACGAACTAAAACACGAACGAGACGTTCAATTTGCCGCATCGTCGTTTGTCCCATCGTCGAAATTTGTAGCCACTGATTGTAAACGAGATAGTCGCTTTCGTACTGGACGTGATACCCCTGAATGCGCAGAGCGTCGCCTAAATCAGTTGCGGACGGATGAACGATCGTCAGTATTCCCGGCGCTTGTGCTTCTTGTTGTGCGAGCAGTTGGAATCCAGTTGCGCGGACGGCTTGTTCGAGATAGGTCATCTTGATTGCTGCTTGATTAAGATCGAGGGCATCAAGCGCTGCCTGACAGGCAAGCAACAGGTTCGACGAGCCGGAAAAGGCAACCCCTTCCGCGTAGAGTCCTAAATCCAGATAGCGGGGAATACAGAGAGAAGGTAGGACGCGATCTGCGTGACCAATGAACGCAAGACCCGGTAAACCACCAATCGCTTTCCCGGAAACAGTCGTGACGAAAGTGCAGCCATCGTATGAGAAATGTCCGGTTCCAACAGCGCTGATCGCATCGACGACGAGTGCGGTTCGTTGATCTAACAGCACTTTTACTGCATCAAGATCATAGAGAACACCCGTTGACGTCTCACAATGCGTCAACCAGATCCAGTTGTATGCCGTTTGCCTCAATTGATGAGCGAGTTGCTTCAAGTCAATCGGGTGACCGGGGGGAAGCGTATGGACATCAAAGGACTTGCCGGCACGTGCCGCGTGATCAATCAAGCGTTGACCGAACTCGCCGCCGTTCAGGATCAATCCATGTCCAGTGAGTTGTTGCGCGACAATATCATTGGCGAGCGTACCGCTGCCGACGGCCATCGAGACATGTGGCAAATCCAGCAACTGACACATTCGGTTACGTAAATCTTGATCGAGCTGACGCATCGAGACCGTCCGATGTGGACGCGGTGCTTGTTGTGCCGCTTGACGGACCGTCGGCGCAACCTCGACCGGACCGGCTAGAAAATGCAGGGGACGTAAGACATCCGCGATGACGGATCGTTCGTATGTTGCGCGCGACAACAACATCGGTACAAACTGGGCGTCACCACTACCAAGCGTCGCTGCAATCGGTGTGAAACCGAACCGCGCGTATAGTTTTGCTTCCCGCGTCGTACCACTGATATAGACATGATCAATCGTCTCCCGCTCGAGGTAGACCATTAAAAAGCGCATCAATTGCATGAACGTACGACTATTGCGGTATTCGGGACGAACGCTAAGTAAGCGGATTTCCGCTGGGTCCGTCAGTGTCTCTTCTAGCGTCACGCCCTTTTCCTCAAGCGAAAAGGGACGATGCTTTCGAATGGCGATCATCGCGACGAGTCGATCGTCCTCCTTACCGATCAAGTAAGTGTTCTGATCATGGAATCGATCAATTCGTTTCCGTTCGATGTTCGGTTGATGTTGCGGAATCTCTTCTGTAAAGGTGAGGTAGTTCAATTCATGGATTGCTTCCGCGTCGTCCGCAGTTGCAATGGAAAAGTCGATCATGGAGACGTCCTCCTTATGTAATGGCTGGCTTGTGGAGTGCATCATGAGCCCACAGGACAAGTAGACTTACGGCAACGGTACACAAGATATTGACTGACCCTGCGTCTAAGAAGACGGGTAGTAACGGAAGTAAAACGACCGGAATAAGGCCCGCTTTGACACTATCTTTCGTTACGAGATAAGACAAACCGAGTATGCCTAATCCGGCAAGATATGCCCATGGCGTGATAGCGAAGACGATTCCGGAAAATACAGCGTACCCTTTACCGCCGCGTCGTGGGTGAAACAACGGAAACAAGTGACCGATGAGCACGGCGAGGGCGACCGGATAAAACGTGTCAGTGATCTGCAACGCAAAGACTGTCTTCGCGGCATCAAACAGATAAACGAATAAAAAAGCCGGAAGCCCACCGGCACGATGGGCATTGCGGGCACCGATGTTTCCGGAACCGACCTGTGCCAAATCGGTACGACTAATGTACTTAAAGAGCGTACCACCTAAAATGCTACCGATGAGATAACCAAGCAGGAGATCAAGGATCACCGTTGTTCCTCCTTTGTCGTTACGAGATGAACGAGTTCCTTGACGGTCAAGGCGTCACTGTCTGGAGCCGTCAGGACGGCATCGACCATTTTGGCTTTTCGATCTTGTAATTCCGTCATCTTCTCTTCGATCGTTCCGCGTGTCAGCAATTTGATGACCGTCACGTCAGACTGTTGTCCAAGCCGATGGGCGCGATCGGCTGCCTGTTGTTCGACGGCCGGATTCCACCAGCTGTCAAACAGGATGACGGTATCAGCGGAGGCGAGGTTGAGTCCCGTTCCGCCAGCTTTCAGCGAAATCAAGAAGAGATCGACTTCACCGTCATTGAACCGGTCGCATAACGCGACCCGGTCTTCGAGCGGTGTCTCACCCGTCAATAGGAAGTGGGGGAGGTGACGTTGCGCGAGATCCGAACGAATGCGCTCGAGCATTTGCGTATACTGTGAGAAGATCAAGATCCGTTTTCCGACTGCTCGTTTTTCTGCAATCAGTGAGAGTAGACGCGTTCGTTTCGTTGCTTCCCCTGTGTACCCCTCGACGAATAATCCCGGATCGTTGCAAATTTGCCGCAACCGCGTTAAGCCCGCCAGTAACTTCAAACGATCTTCACGTTTCGTTTCGTCTAAATGCTGCAGCGTCTCGAGTTGCAATTTGGCGAGATACGACGCATATAACCGTTTTTGATTCGGTCCGAGCTCGACATAATGATGCTCGATCTGCTTCTTTGGTAAATCCTGTAAGACATCTTTTTTCTCACGCCGTAATAAAAATGGTTGAATGAATTGTTGCATGTCATCAAACGACCATTTCTCAAACGTCGCTAAATCCGGCAGTAATTCCGGAAACAAGACATGGAAGATCGACCAGATATCGCGCGGCCGATTCTCAAGTGGTGTTCCTGTCAAGGCGAACCGGCGTTTTGCTTGCAGATGTCGCAGTTGACTGACTGTTTGTGACTGCGGATTCTTCAAGTGCTGTGCTTCATCAAAGAAAACGACGTCATATACAGGATGGCGACGGACGTCGGTCCGAAGCGTCGTATAGGAGACGATCGTCACTGTGTTTTCAGCCAAGTACTCCAGTTCGGAAAGTCGGCTAGTTTGAGAACCCGTCACGACATGAACCGGTCGACCGGGTAAAAAGCGCTTCAGTTCCGCCTCCCAGTTGCGGAGCAGTGATGCTGGTGCGACGATCAGTGCACGACTATCCGAAATCGTTGCTATATAACCAATCGCTTGAATTGTCTTTCCAAGCCCCATCTCATCGGCCAAGATGCCGTGACATCGGTGCGCGTCCAAATTCTTTAGAAATTGAATGCCCGTCCGTTGATACGGATAGAGTTGTGACTCTAATGAATTCGGCAAGTCGAGCCGGAATCCTTGTCCGGATTTCAATTCGAACCATTTCTCGAGCAAATCGGCATGGAGATGCAGGATGGAGGCACCGATCAGATGCTTCATGTTCCGGACGGCAGGTAAGACGAGTCGTCCGTCGCGTAAGTCACGTTCACTCGCTTCCATCTGGGCGAGAACCCGTTGCAACTGCTGAAAGGCCCGTGCCTCTAAAGATACGAACTGTCCGGATTTCAAGCGGTGATAGCGTTTTTGTAAGATGAGCGACTTCAGGACACGTTTCAGCTCGTCTTCCGGAATTCCGTCCATCGAAAAGTTGAAGACAAGCCAGTCGAGGCGGTCTGTCACGTCGACTTCGATCCGCGGATGAAAGGGTCCTTTTGGTAACGTCGTTCGGATGGCTTGCGTTGCAAATAACTCCAGTTGACCGAGCGCAACCCGTTCGTCAAGCAGACTCCGCAAAAAAGCATACTGCGCGGCATCACTGGTGATGACATAGTGCGAATTCGATGGTGTCGCTTGGAATTCACGTAAATAGCGTAAGACACTTTGCTCCGTTACTTGATCCCGTCCAGCATAAATCGTCTCGTCGAGTGGATTCAGCTGAATCCCTTGATAATCAAACGACACGCGGACTTCAACTTTCTGAGCCGTTCGATCGAGATGGAGCTTAGCGATCGGTGTACCGGAAACGATCCGTTCCTGTAAATCAGGACTGAACGAAACATCCGCAACCCGCTGCAAATACTCTGTCTGTCCAAGCAAACGATCGAAGTAGGGCAGGGACAGTTGATGCTGCTGTTTATCCGTCAATCGTTTGAGCGTCACGACGGGTCCAGTCAGTTCGAAATGAATCGNNATACGATCAGGTGTGAGACTGCGTAAATAGTTGCGCGCGCCTGCGTCGTCGACTTGAATTGCCGTAAAAGGGCGGATTTGCGGCGAGAGCGGTGTTGGTGTGCCGTGTGCCTGCACATGATGCATCGCCAGTAAAACAGCGACGATATGTCCACAAAATGACTTATCCATCGCAAGCGACGGACAGTTACAGCCAGCGTCGACGCCGTGCGCCTTGACGCGGACCGTCACCGTGAATCGTTCCTCACCGTCTACGCTCGCTTCAATTAGCTCGTCACCCATCCGGTAATTGTGTAACGTGACCTTTCGGGCAGCGACATACTTCTTTCCCCGTCGAAAGGCATAGGCATCAGACATCTGTTTGATTTTACGTTCACTGAGCCCGTAATTCATGAGATCCCTCCTTTAGTTAACATAATAATATTATCGTTCACCATCAAACAAATCGACGGCGCGTTTTTTCTCCGAATCACCGATATGGGCATAGACCTGCGTCGTTGCTACGGATTCGTGACCGAGTAACTGCTGGATCGTCAGGACATCGACCCCGCTGGTCGCAAGTCGTGTCGCAAACGTATGCCGCAGTTTATGTGGCGTAATTTTTTTGCGCTCTAAAAAGGGGAGGACTGGCTTCAGCCGTTCCGTGTGCCGCTGCAAAATATGCTGGACTGCCCGTGGGCTGAGTGGTTTCCCGTGTTTTTGGAAGACAGGTACGGCGCCGCTCGTTGGCATCTGATAATGGATCGCGTATTTGCGTAAGGCAATTCGTGCTGGTTTCGCAAGTGGAATCAATCGTTCTTTATTGCCTTTCCCGATGACGCGGAGCGTATTTTCGTGGAAATCGACATCGTTCCAGACGAGTTGCGTCATCTCACTTAAACGCATCCCGCTATAGCCAAGTAATTGGAATAACGTCACGTCGCGGACACGATCCCGTTCATAATGCGACGCTTCACGGGTATTCATCTCAACGTTTGATGGTAATAATTGAATCAATTCGTTCCATTCGCGTTTCGTCAGATAAACCGGTTCCCGTTTCGCTTGTTTCGGTCGATTGACTTTGGCGACCGGGTTTTCCGACAACTGACCGGTATCGACCAAATAACGAAACAGTGACTGTAACGCTGATAACTTCCGGTTGATGACGCTCGGTGCATTTTGTTTCGTTAAGGCAAGGTATTCGGCGTAGGCTTCGATTCCTGCTGCATCGATCTCGACGAATGCTTCAAGCGGAATATCTCGCGCTGTTACCTCTTCACCTGACGCCGCAGCGACGAATTGGAAGAACGCTTCATAGTCATAGACGTACCGACGCATCGTTGCTAATGAGAAATGTTTGGCTGCTAACTGATCTAAATAGGACTGAATGAAGCGTGGCATCCGCTCATAACCGGGAATCGCTGGTGCTGTAGCCGAAACGGTCGTTTTATGTATTGTTTTTCCTAGGTTTTTAAATAAACTCATCCGACAATCACCCCTCTAGTAGTAGTATACCAAACGTTGATACGTCAGGCACTTGTTTGCGTGAAATAGTTATTTCACGCAATGTTAAATTGTCAGACAGGGAGCGCTCAGTTGCATCGACAAGGTGCTAGACGGGTCGTCGGTCAACTCGATGCACGTGAGAATTTAACCTATTTTTAGAGGTTTAAGGGTTGTAAAGTCTCTTTGATAACAATAATAGTATTATGTCACCTAAACCACTAAAAAAGAATGAATAGTCAATTTCGCTCTCAGTTGCATCGAGAAGACGTCTGATGGGTAATTGGTCGATTCATTTGATTTCAAGACGCTTTCTGAAAAACGTCGAAAACGTGCTCGATTTCGCATACTTCATCTTGGTTCGGGTATAGAGTGTTAGGTAAGAGTTATTTTCATAAGGGGGAGTTCTAAATGATTACCGATCAACAAGCACGTCAGTATTTGAAGGACGCGAAACGCATTGCGGTCGTCGGTGTCTCAAGTGATTCTGGGAAGACGGCGAACTGGATTGCGGACTACTTGGTTCAACACGGGTACGAAGTCATTCCGGTCAATCCGACGTTAAATGAGTGGAACGGTCAAAAAGTCTATCCAAGTGTTGCAAGCATTCCAGGACACATCGATATCGTTGACGTTTTTCGTCGGTCTGAGTTTTTGGCGGATGTCGCGAAAGATGCTGTCGCTCACGGTGACGTCGGGATGATCTGGAATCAACTTGGTCTCTCAAGTGTCGAAGCAGAGAGCCTGGCGCTCGGCGCTGGCATTCCATATATTGAGAATCGTTGCATCAAAATCGAGCATCAATACCTGTAAGTCATCGCACGACTTTAGGCATCTTCACCCGTTCGTGAAGGTGTCTTTTTTCATGCCCATTACAGGTTATGCTTGTCAGGAAGCAAGAAGATGCCTACAATTAGAGACAGACTACTTGAAATAACGAACGAACGTTTGTAAAAACGACGTCGTAATTTCGAATTTTGAGGTGAATTGAATGGCGACAGACTTAAATAACTACAATGATGATGCCATACAGGTGCTCGAAGGACTCGAAGCAGTCCGGAAGCGCCCAGGTATGTATATCGGTTCTACCGATCACCGTGGACTTCACCATCTCGTCTACGAGATCGTTGATAACGCGATCGATGAAGCACTTGCAGGATTCGGGGAACAAATTGATGTCACGATCCATAAAGATAATGCGATCACGGTCCGTGACCATGGACGTGGGATGCCGACGGGGATGCATGCATCGGGAAAACCGACTGCTGAAGTCATCTTCACGGTCCTTCACGCCGGTGGTAAGTTCGGTCAAGGTGGATATAAGACGTCCGGTGGCTTACACGGCGTCGGGGCGTCGGTCGTTAACGCCTTATCAACGGATTTGAAAGTAACGATCTTCCGTGACGGGAAACAATATGAGCAAACGTTTGAAAACGGCGGGATTCCGAAGACGACGTTGCTTGAAACGGGTACGACGCGTCAAAAAGGAACGAGCGTCTACTTTAAACCAGATGGCTCGATCTTCAGTACGTTGACATACAACTACGATACGCTTGCGGAACGCTTACGCGAATCAGCCTTCTTGCTAAAAGGTCTGAAGATTACGTTGACGGACGAACGGTCCGACAAACAGGATATCTTCCAGTACCAAGACGGTGTCAGCGAATTCGTTCAGTACTTGAACGATGATAAAGATACGCTTCATCCGACAGTTGCATTCGAAGGAACGGAAAACGAGATCGAAGTCGATATCGCCTTCCAGTTCACGGATGCATACTCGGAAAACGTCCTTTCGTTCGTCAACAACGTCCGGACACGCGACGGCGGCACACATGAAGTCGGGGCAAAAACAGCAATGACACGGGTCATGAATGAATATGCCCGGAAAAACACGCTTTTGAAGGAAAAGGATAAGAACCTTGACGGAAATGATATCCGCGAAGGGTTGACGATGATCGTCTCGATCCGGATCCCGGAAGAATTCCTCCAGTTTGAAGGACAAACGAAGTCGAAACTCGGCTCACCGGAAGCGCGGACGAGCTGTGACGCTGTCATCAGTCGTCGTCTCTCGACGTACTTGGAAGAGAATCCACAAACGGCGACGCTGTTGATCAAAAAAGCAATTCGCGCTGCGCAAGCCCGGGAAGCGGCACGGAAAGCGCGCGAAGAAGCACGAAACGGGAAAAAGAAAAAACGTTCGAGCATCTTGAACGGAAAACTGACACCTGCGGCTTCAAAAAACGCGGACAAGAATGAATTGTTCCTCGTTGAGGGTGATTCTGCCGGTGGTTCTGCGAAACAAGGACGAAACCGGACGTTCCAAGCAATCCTTCCACTTCGTGGGAAGGTCTTGAACACAGAGAAAGCGAAACTTGCCGATATCATGAAGAATGAAGAGATCAACACAATCATTCACGCGATTGGCGGCGGTGTCGGAGCTGATTTCGACTTGTCAGATTGTAATTTCGACAAAGTCATCATCATGACCGATGCCGATACCGATGGCGCGCATATCCAAGTCTTGCTGTTGACGTTCTTCTTCCGCTACATGCGCCCATTGATTGACGCTGGGAAGGTCTTCGTTGCTTTACCACCGCTCTACCGCGTCTCAAAAGGAAAAGGCAAATCGGAGAAGTTCGAATACGTCTGGGACGAAGAGACACTTAAGAAAACGACGAAGAAGTTCGGTAAAGGTTATATGATCCAGCGTTACAAAGGACTTGGGGAGATGAACGCACCGCAACTCTGGGAAACCACGATGGATCCCGAGACACGGACGTTGATTCGGGTTACGATCGACGATGCTGCCGTAGCGGAAAAACGCGTCTCTGTCCTGATGGGAGATAACGTCGGACACCGCCGGACGTGGATTGAGGACAATGTCGCCTTCGGTCTCGCAGAAGACCTCTCGATCATCGAGAATGAGCACGTGACGAAAGAGAGTGTGAACGAACATGTCTAATCTACAAAACATCCTGAACCTGTCGCTCGAGCAAGTCGTCGGCGACCGGTTTGGTCGTTATTCGAAATATATCATTCAAGATCGTGCCTTACCGGATGCCCGTGATGGTCTGAAACCAGTACAACGTCGGATCTTGTATGCGATGCATACGGAAGGAAACCTGTTCGACCGTGCTTACCGAAAATCGGCGAAGACAGTCGGCGTCGTCATCGGTAACTACCACCCGCATGGTGACTCATCGGTCTATGAAGCAATGGTCCGCTTGAGCCAAGAGTGGAAGCTCCGTTACCCGTTGATCGATATGCAAGGAAACAATGGATCAATCGACGGCGATAGTGCGGCAGCGATGCGGTATACAGAAGCCCGTCTGTCGAAAGTCTCAAGCCTCATTCTTGACGGAATCAACAAACAGACCGTTGATTACACGCTCAACTTCGATGATACGACGGAAGAACCGCTTGTCTTACCATCACTACTGCCGAACTTGCTGATGAACGGTTCGACGGGGATTTCCGCCGGTTACGCAACCGAGATTCCACCGCACCACGCGGGGGAAGTCCTTGATGCTGCGATCGGTCGGATTTCCGGTACGGTTCAGAACGTCGATGACTTATTGACGCACATGCAAGGCCCTGATTTCCCAACTGGTGGTGTCGTCCAAGGTCTTGACGGCATCAAAAAGGCGTTCGAGACAGGACGTGGGAAAGTTATCATCCGTTCGCGTTCAACGATTGAGACATTGCGGGGCGGTCGCCAGCAAATCGTTATCACTGAGCTCCCGTATGAGGTCAATAAAGCGAACCTCGTCAAACGGATGGAAGAACTCCGTCTTGATAAAAAGGTTGAAGGTGTCGCCGAAGTCCGTGATGAGACTGATCGTGACGGCTTACGGGTCGTCATCGAGTTGAAAAAGGAAGCGGACGCGGAAGGTGTCTTACACTTCTACCTTAAACAAACTGATTTACAAATCGCTTATAACTACAACATGGTCGCGATCCACGAGCGGACACCGCGGCAAATGGGCGTCTTGACGCTCCTCGATGCGTATCTCGCACACGTCAAGGAAGTCGTCATCCGTCGGACAGCGTTTGATCTTGAGCAAGCGAAACGCCGCCAGGAAGTCGTCTCCGCCTTGATGACAGCGATCTCTGTCCTCGATGAGACACTTGCCTTGATCCGTTCTGCATCGAATAAAGCAGATGCGAAGGACAAGCTGATTGCGCGGTTCAACTTCACGGACCGTCAAGCGGAAGCCGTCGTCATGCTTCAACTCTACCGGTTAACGAATACCGATATCGTCGAGTTGCAGGAAGAAGCGGCGAAACTCGAGAAGGAGATCGCTCGTCTTGAGAAGATCCTCAACGATGAAAAGACACGTAATCGTCTCATCATCAAGGAATTGACGGTCTTGAAAGAACAAGTCGCGGACAAACGTCGCTCGACGATCGAAGCGGAAGTAGAAGAACTGAAGCTGAAGACGGAAGTCATGATCGCTGTCGAGGAAACGATGGTCTTCCTGTCGAAGAACGGTTACGTCAAACGTTCATCACTCCGTTCATTCGGTGCCTCGAACGACTTACCGGACTTGAAGGAACAGGATCGTCCGTTGCTCCAAGGGCAAGCGATGACGACCGATCACTTGATTGTCTGGACCGTTCGCGGAAACTACTTGCTGATTCCGGTCCACCAATTGCCGGATACGAAATGGAAAGATGGCGGTCAACACGTCGCGAACCTCGTCCCTCTCGAACCGGGTGACCGGGTTCTTTCAGCGGATCTCGTCCGCTCGTTCGATGAAGCCCATCACTGCTTGTTCGTTACCCGTCAAGGGATGGTCAAACGCTCGAAACTGAGTGATTACAATGCACAGCGGAAGTCAAAACCACTCCAAGGCGTCCGTCTGAAGGCAGACGACGAAGTCTTGTACGCTCAGGTCTCGACGGGTCAAACGGACCTGTTCCTTGCGACACAGAACGGTTTCGGGCTCTGGTTCACGGAAGATGACGTCCCGGTCGTCGGTGTCCGGGCTGCCGGTGTCAAGGCGATCAACCTGAAGGATCAGGACGTCGTCGCGGGTGCGATCGGCTTCAAGGAAGCGCCGCAGATCGTTCTTTTGACGCAACGGGGTGCCTTGAAGAAGATGCGTCTCGCGGATCAGTTCCAAGTCTCGAGCCGTGCGCTCCGTGGCTTACAGTTACTGCGTGATTTGAAGTCCAAGCCACACCGGGTCGCAGCATTGATCGATGTCACGCAAGCAAAGGAATTGGTCCTTAGCGGGAAAGAGCAGGAGAAAACGATCCAAATCGGTTCGTTATCGTTCCTCGACCGCTTGTCGAACGGTTCATTTGCCTATGATGAAGAGAAATTCGGTCCATTGCTCGACTGGTATACACGATGAGATAAGGCTCCTCCGGATAACGGGGGAGCTTTTTTAGATTTAGCAGGGCAGGAGAGGGAATTTTGAGACGAATGCTCGGAATTTTGAGATTTATCGCTAGAAATATCGTTTACAAATTGAAACACTGACCAATAACAGCTACAATAGAAGAAATAGTCAGGTCACGATTCGTCACGAACAAGCGTCGGGTCACGCGTCTCCGCAGCTTTGCTTATAGCGTCAATTGATCAAGCAGCTACGGGACCGTCCCTTTAGCTGCTTGTTGTGCAATCTGCCGACCTTGGAGAGGTGATGAAGATGAAATTCAGACGTCGCGAAAAAGTAGCAATCTATATCACTCGGGAAAAACCTAACGGATGGGAACTACTTGTTTTTCATCCACAATCGGCTCCTGAGAGTGATTGGCAGATTCCTGCAGGTACGATCGAAGATGCTGAAATCGCAAAAGAAGCGGCTGTCCGTGAGACGCTTGAGGAAAGTGGTCTCTCGTTAGCATCCGTCCAGTACATCGGCGAAGAAGAGATGCGTTATCCGGAGCGAATGCGAGTGCATTACACGTATTTCTATCATGCGCACATTGAATGCCAAGAGAACCGCTGGACGCATTGTGTTGCTGGTGACGGTCAGGATTGCGGTGATTTCTTTGATTTTGCGTGGTTGCCGCTTGAACGGATCACGCAACTCGAACGCCGCCATCATATATTCTTGGATCGTTTGATTCATCGATTGGAACGGACACGTCCGTATGATTGTCGAAAACACGGTTAATCCCGTGTTTTTTTTGTTTTGTCTCACTATCTTAAGTTTACCTTGATTATGAGACAAATTCTTATAACTATTGATAATATATGTTATGTTAACTTAAATAAAAAAATGATATTTTAGTCAGATTCATTTATCCTCCCTGCCATTTAAAAATCGGTCTATCGTCCTGTTGGTCTTCCTCCTTATTCTTTGTTACTCTAATAACAGTAACACTGCAAATGTTACCTTTTTAACGGTAACAAATTAAATGTTTCCATGATTGTGGTAACAAATGAATTGGAGGAATCGTCATGCAAGCTGTTGCTTTGTCATTTGATGTCAAAGGCTCCCGCGATTATCCGAGCAAAGAAGCGTTACTTCAAGCGCTTCGTGTACTCGCGAACGATTTGAATACAGCATTTCCATTGAGTATTGTTCCGTTTCAAATCAAATCCGGCGATAGTTTACTAGCGGTATTCGCGGATTATCCGGTTAGTTATCCGGTCATTCTGCACTTATTGAATCAAGAATTGCCAGGTTACATCGGGATTGGATTTGGTCAATATGAGACGATTTCGACGACGCGGGCTGAAGAAGCCAATGGTAGTGCGATCATTCATGCTTTCGAAGCACAGGAATTAGCGAAGACGCTTCCGTCACGGATTGCCTTTGCTGGACCGCCCTACTTACCGACTACCTTGCTAAACGGTTATCTCGAAATGCTGTATCCGGCTTACTTCGGGAAGACGGACCGTCAGATTGAACTGCACCGGTTGATGGATCGATATCCGGATGATACGTATGAAGAGATCGGACTGAAGATGGGCTTCAAGGAACAAGATGCCCGCGTAAATGTCGCAAAACTCGTCTCCCGCTCGCAGCGTAAGCAACGGAAGCGACTTGAAGCTGCCTTGACCCAGGCACTGGAGCAATTCCAAGTCTGGGAGGCGATTCGGTGACCGTCTTACTTAGTCTTTTACTTGTCCATCTACTTGCTGATTTTCCATTACAGACGAAACGAATGGCACAACTGAAACATCGACACCAACGCATCTTACTCCAACATCTTGCCGTTCATGCGGCTCTGATGCTACTTGTGCTTGCGTTCTTCGTCATCCAAGGGGAATTGACCATCGACATCGCCGGATGGCTTGGAGGCAGCATTCTCGTGTTTCACGCCCTACTCGATGCTTCACCGCTCAAACGCCGCGTCAAACAAGCAGTAGCGTACTGGATCGATCAAGCGTTACATATCGTTGCCATCATCACCTTGACATGGGTGTTCGTTCCGATCGATTGGTCGTTGTCGTTCTCGCGACCGGAGCAGATCCTGTGGATTCTTTGCTTTAGTTTAGTGACGACGGAGTTACTCGGTCACGGAATCGCCTTGATGCTCGCACCATTCGCGCCGCGGTTGATTGAAGCGCATTTCGAGCGGACAGTGACACGCAAAGAGCAGTTAGACGGCATCTCGCGGACCGTCACGCACGAAGTCGAAGATTCTGCGCGCAGTTATACGACGGAATTAAGCGGGATCGGACGTTATATCGGTCTCGTCGAACGCGCAATCATCACCCTGCTCGTTGTCACGAATACAACTGGAGCCATTGGCTTCATCATTGCCTTGAAGGCATTGGCTCGTTTTAAACAGTTTGAAGATCGCCGCTTTGCGGAATATTACATCATCGGGAGCTTGCTCAGTATCTTAGGAGCGATTTTATGTGGACTGGCAATCCGTGTCGCTTTGTAAACGATGAATGAAAGTGAGGGAGACGGTTTAATCCGTCGTACGACATATGAAACAAATTGGATTAGTCAGGCATCACCGGGTGACGGAAGGATATCCGACGAAAGGCTGGATTAGCGCTAGCGATATTGAAAAATGGATTGAACGGTATGATACGTCAGAGATCGATATTCAACCGGTCGAGCTCGGTCAGATTGACTGGACAGTCTGTTATGCCAGTAGTATGCCGCGTGCCGTCCAGACGGCGCAAAGCGTTTATGATCAAGAAATCATCGTGACGGATCTGCTGCGTGAAGTGCCGTTTCCGACGATTCGGTCGAATCTCCGATTACCGTTCCTCGGCTGGGCGGTTCTCGGTCGATTCGCAGCCCCGTTCAGTAAACGAATTCAAGCCGAAATCAAGGATGCGAATGAACGGATTGAAGTGCTCTTAAATCAATTAATGTTCGAAGACGACGAACGGGTTCTACTCGTCGGTCACGGCGGCATGATGATTCTGATGCGCGCTGCCTTAAAACGACGCGGTTACAGCGGACCACGGTTCGGTCATCCGCGCAATGGCATGCTGTATCTGTTCGAGAAAGAGGAACCGACATGTTGAAATGGGGATCAACGATTCTATTAGCACTCTGTTTAATCGTCATCTTCTATACGACACGGGACGAAGAACCCCCTGCCCCGACGGCAGGACAGATGGAGATCTATGGTTTTGACGTCGGTCAAGGAGATAGTACGTTCATCCGAACGAAGGAAGATGCGATCTTGATTGATGGTGGGAATAACGGCAAAGGCGAGGATGTCGTCCGCTACCTGCAAAAATTGGGTATCAAACGCTTAACAGCGGTCATTGCGACACATCCGGACGCCGATCATATCGGTGGACTCGATACCGTCCTCGATGCCTTTCCAGTCGACAGCGTCTATGCCCCGCGAGTCACGCATACGACGGAGACGTATCGCGATTTCCTCCTTGCCGTCAAACGCGAAGGGGTGACGATCAAGTCAGTTAAGGCAGGTCTTAAAATACCGAGTGAAGCCGCACGCTTTACGTTCCTTGCTCCTCTAACAGACGGGACACAGGATCTTAACAGCTGGAGTGCCGTCCTTCGGGTCGAACATGGACAAGACCGCTTCCTCTTCATGGGCGACGCGCCGATCCGAACTGAACAACAATTACTCGAGTCAAACACCGATGTACGTGCTGATGTCTTAAAGCTTGGACATCACGGGGCAGACACATCGTCCTCCCTGCCCTTCCTACAAGCTGTATCACCAAAACGTGCCTTGATCTCAGCCGGAAAGGACAATGCTTATCGTCACCCACGTCCTTCCGTCTTACAAGAACTGAAGGCAGAACGGATTACGATTGACCGAACCGATCAAAGTGGAACGATTCAGTATATCTCGACTGGTGACGGTATCAAGGAATCGAACCGGCCTGATTTACGACCGGAATAACTAGACGCGGAGGTGTATCAGATGCGATTGACCGTAGCTGATTTTGAAGATGATCTAGCAATTTGTGAGACCGACGACCGTGAGACGATCACGTTACCGAAAAGTCGTTTACCGCGCCAAGCGACGATTGGCGACCGACTCGATTGGAGCGGACGCTCGATTCGGATCTTACGCAACGAGACGAACGAGCGTAAAAAAGAGATCACCGAGCTGATGGATGATCTCTTTGAAGAATGATGGGATTCCCTCGGTGCGCTGAGGGAGTCTTTTTTAATCAAGTAGACTGATGATGAGTCCAGTGAGGATGCTTGCTGTGAATAAGAAACCAAGCGTATACGTAAGCAAACGTAATCCGATTGGGAGTCGACCGATCGCGGCAAAGGCACGACGATTCGGGGGACCTCCGGAAACGACGCGTTGGTAATCATCGAGCGGACTATGGACGACGTCATGTTGAACGACTGGAGTGGTATCGGATTCCGTAGTGTATTGTTTCATGAGTCCATTCCTCCTTATCTTAGCAACCCTAAATACATTATTCGATAAATGACTTCCTAATCCTGTTTCAATGTTTTTGATATTTCACGAAACTTTTGGATGAAAATGGTAGTATAAAAGGTAGACGTATTTCTAGACCAATCGTTTTAGGAAAATCACTAGCGGTTTTTTCTGAATTTTCGTACACTTTAGAAATACAAAGCATCTTAAAGGGGGAATCATTTATGTTTCAAACGTTACGGACATCACTTAAGCAATCCGTCCTTGGTCAGGACGATGTGATTGATCATTTGTTGATTGGTTTACTTGCCGAGGGGCATATTTGACTCGAAGACCGCCCTGGGACTGGTAAGACAACACTAGCAAAAGCACTCGCGCAGACACTCGATGCAAAATTCTCACGTGTTCAATGTACAGCAGATACGTTACCGACGGATTTACTCGGAATGGAGCTGTTCAACCCACTCACTGGGTCGTTCGAACAACGGTTTGGTCCGCTGTTTGCCAACATTGTCCTCGTTGATGAGATCAACCGAACGACTCCACGGACCCAGTCCGCTCTCCTTGAAGCCATGGCAGAGGCGCAAGTGACAATTGGTGATATGTCGTATACGCTACCCCAACACTTTCTTGTCATCGCGACACAAAACCCGTTCGACGGACACGGCACGTTCCCGCTCCCCCATGCGCAACTCGACCGCTTCTTGTTCAAGTTGTCGTTCGCTCCCTTGACGCGTCAAGCGGAAAAAGCATTGTTACGTGGAGCGCATCTGACCGCAGCCGATCTACACATTCCACTTGAACAACTCAACGACTGGAAAGAGGAAGTGGTTGCGGTCTCGATTGAGGACAGCGTCGAAAATTACTTACTTGATGTCTGTGATGCACTCCGCGCCCATCGTGACGTTGAGATTGGACCAAGTCCACGAGCGACACTCGCCGTTTTAAAGGCAGCAAAAGCGCGTGCTTGGATGCAAGAGCGGACGTACGTCACACCAGAAGACGTCAAACACTTAGCAACGCCGCTTCTCGCTCACCGACTCGTCCTAACACTTGAAGCGACGCTGAAGTTGTCGAACGAACGTCTCGTCCAGCAGGTTCTCGATTCACTCACCGTTCCAACTGAGGTGTAATCATGCAATTGATCACACCAAAAGCCTTTAACCTCATCATTCTCACCATGACGGGCGCAAGTGGGATCATCGTCGGACTCTATGGTCCTGTTTGGATGGCGGCTTTATTATTTGCCTATACGATATACGGCTGGGTGATGCCCTATTATCTTGAATATGTCGCGAAGCGGATCCACGTCCGCCTCCTTGAGACAGTCCGTGCTTTCCGAGAAGAAGCGATCCAGATTCCGTTCGAGCTGACGAATCCGACGAAGTTACCGCTTGGACGGATTACGATTTCCGGTCTACTCGGGGATCAAATCAAGCTTCCTGACGCGAGTAGTCAGTTTTGGCGTCAACACATGTATGTCGGTAAACAGACGATCGTCCCGTTTTCAATCGATGTCATCGCTGCACAGCGAGGAACAATTCGGATTCAATCGTTTGACATCATGATCTCGGATCCGTTTCATCTGATGACGATCTATATCACGCTCGACATCCAGGAACTTGGGCATGTCTTCCCAGACTTCGCGCCAGCGTCCGTCGAGTGGAACGAGCGGATGATTCCGGGTGAGACGATTGATCGTTCGAGTCCGTTTTCGGATCGTTCGAGTTTTCATTCAGTCGTTCCCTATTCCGGAGACGCGAAATCGATTTATTGGTCTGCCTATGCAAAGACAAACGAACTGTATTCGTATCAATATGATCGGAAACGTAATCATGATTATGCCGTGATCGTAGATGGTCTGTCAGCAGACGGGCTCGCCCTCCGCTCTGACTTCGAGAAACTCTTATCGCGTGCCGCAACAATCATCCGCGAACTCGAAAAACAAGGCGCTTCCTACAGTCTTTGGATCTCGATGGTCAATCGAACGGGTCAGTGGTATCATGTCCCGTCCGGTACGGGGAAACATCAGTTCCTGCGGACGATGGAATGTCTTGCCCGGATCTCGGAATATGACTTACCACTCGAGCGCCGCTATTTCACGAAACGCTTACAACGGAGCGTTCCGTCAACGACGGCAGAGATCCATCTCGGTCATCGGCAGAAAGGGGTGAGCGCATGATTCTCTGGTGGATTTTCCTAGCGAGTCTGTTACCCGTTCCGTTCTATCTAGCACTCGTTTTCCCGGCACTTGCCTTCGTGCCGCACCGCTCGCTTCGGATTGGACTACAGCTACTCGCAGCGGGATTACTGTTCATTCTATCTCCGGTTGCTTGTATTTTAGCTCTTATCTTCGTCGCCTGGACCGCATTTCTTGATACGGTCGAGTCAGCTTGGCGTTACGCCGCAAGTGGACTGATCGTCGGTGGCGTGATGATTCTATTCCCAGGTGTGACTCCACCGCTTGGTGCCTTTTTGCTCCTCTTCCTTGTCGTCGCGTATCCATTCGTCGTCACCTATATGACAGAATGGCGACGTATCTTCTCAACAGTTGGTCTGATGCTGACGTTAGGGCTCCTTTTAGCCGGTCTTTTTCGATTGACGAAGGAAGCACTCGTAGGGTCCGTGACGAATTCGATCCGACCGCTGTTTGAAGCATTTGGCTCCCTCTTCCTTTGGACGGAGCCACTCGGACGAAAAGCGGACAACATGACGAACCGCGCGATGGGACTTGAAAACATCAAAAGCGTGGAAGACGTCAAACAAGCAACGGTCCAAGCGGGAACGTCACATTGGATTTGGATCGTGACGGCAATCGTGACTGTATTGTTCGTTGCAATCACGCTGTACGTCATCCGGAAGCGAAAAGTCATTCCGATTGAAATGGAACAGACTGTCAAACGTTCCAAACAGGTACGAACGCATGTTCCAAAACGTTATAGTCATCACCCGTTGCTGAAGATTGCTTCTCAACTCGAGCAAGCTTTCCCAAGACGCCATGAAGAGACGACGCTTGAATGGCTGACACGGATCGAGTTTCCGGATACGGTGCAAAACGCTCGTCTGATTGACGGGATTGAGTTCAGTCCAAGTGAACCGGCCTACGATATCCAGACGTTCCGCCGTCAAGTACGCGAACAAATCGAACGCTAACGAAAAGCCCCTGCTCATGGAGCGGGGGCTTACTCGTCGCATAATGTGCGCATCAATTGGTTGCGTGGTGTCGTCGCAAGACCCCAGTCGCAGATCGCATCGAGTAAGGGAATCAAGGAAACACCTTTCTCGCTCAACGCATATTCGACGCGGGGTG
>NZ_DJUM01000002.1:27200-40979 GCF_002440475.1 Exiguobacterium sp. UBA6282
CTGGATATAACGCTCCAGTGTATTAAAACGTACCGCACCTTCCTCATGCAGCTCGTACAAGATCATCACTTTCCACTTGCCTTGAATCTGACGCATCGTCGCATCGAACTCATTTAGATACGGCATACCGTTCCCTCCCTTACCAAAAGGTAACCGACTGACCTAAAAGTGCGTACTTCTCGGATTGGTTTCCCTCTGTTATCTTCAATTTATCATATCAAATAAGGAGACGATATCATGAAAACAGGATTCATTGCCATCACCGGTGCTACGTCAGGAATCGGGCATGCGATTGCACGAACGTTCATTCAGAAAGGGTACCGCGTCTTATTGCTCGGACGACGAATTGATCGTCTGGCGAGCCTTGCTTCAGACGATGTCTTGATTCGCCAAGTCGCAGCCACCGACCGAGTTGCCCTCGATGCTGCTTTAGCAGACGCGACGGAAGCGTTCGGACCGGTCGAAGCCATCATCAATAATGCGGGTCGGATGTTACTCGGTCAAATCGAGACACAAGATGCGGAAGAATGGGAAGAGATGTTTGATGTCAACGCGCTCGGTGTCTTACACGGGATGCAAGCTGTCCTTCCCTCGATGGTGAAACGGAAGACCGGCACGATCATCAACATCAGCTCGATTGCCGGTAAAAAGACGTTCGCAGACCACGCCGCGTACGTCGGCACGAAATTCGCCGTCCACGCGATGAGTGAGAACGTCCGAGGTGAAGTCGCGTCCCATGGTGTCCGCGTCATGACGATTGCACCAGGTGTCGTCGAGACAGAACTGCTCGGTCATACGACAAGTGACGCTATTAAGGACGGCTACAACGAATGGAAACAGTCGATTGACGGTGGACTCGATCCGCAAGTCGTCGCGGACACTGTCTTATTCGCCTTCGAGCAACCGCAACATGTCAACATCCGGGAAATCGTCTTAGCCCCGACGAAACAACTCGATTGACGAAAAAACAGATCGAAATGTTTGGAAGTAGATGTACTTCCGAGCGCTTCGGTCTGTTTCATTCAAGCGTTACTTTGCTAAGTGACTCTGTTCAATCGTTTGAAAGATCGATTGATAGATCTTCAGTTGCTCTGAACGATTCGGTCGTTCGATTCCCTCACCAAACAACCAGGTCGTCTCTTGTGTATCGTCATAGAGCATACCAGCCGCAAACGTCGGATTCGGCACCGAGATGCTTTCCTCATAGGATAGACTCGGATCAAGAAACGGTTCGATGGATTTTTGAGAGCCGATAAGGAAAAAGGGAATCTGCGCCTTCCGGTAGACGGTGGCATAGTCACGTCCCGCTGCCTGATGTAAGTACTCCGGCATAATCATGACGGCGTCGTATCGTCGCAAATCTCCTTTGATTTCCTGCAGATCAATCGAGTGAAAGTCCGGTGATCGCGTAAGAATTGGAGCCGTTCCGACGACGGCGATGGTGAAATCGATGGTACTGGCTTTTGGCGTCAACGTCGATTTTTTCAACATACACACGGTAAGCAGTAGACTGAGTGCAAGTAAAGTCATGACGGTTCTTTGTCTCATCTGTCCCTCCATGATTTCCTGATATTAGGTCTTTCACCTAGTTTCTTTATACCATAAAAATGTGTGGCGTTATGTTTTCGAACAATAGGGAAATCGCGTGAATAAAGTACCAACAGAAGCCAATAAAAAAAGACTCCCTGATTGGAGTCTCCTTACTTTTCAGCATCGATTTTCGAAGCTTTTTTTGCAATGACGACAATAAAGACGATGGCACCGACAGGAATCACGAGCGGCATCCAGTCGAGGATATACTGTGCGTTCATCGTATCCCCCCTTACCTAGCAAGCTATAATCGTAGCATATGCCAATTGCTGGGGAGTTGCAAGTCACAGTCGGGGTAGAAGCGCGTAGGCAACTGAATAATAGATCAAAACACTTGTTGAAAGCATATACCCGATGAATAAAAGGGGGGTAAATTTAGGTTTCATGCGCCGTTCGATCAAACGTAGCGATCCGATGGTGACAACAAGAGCGATAACCGGACTGAATCCGAACGCGACGATGTCGAGTGATGTCATGACATCTTCTGGTAACACGAAATGAAAGACAAAAAGTGAGAATAAGTACCAAGATGTATAGGATAAACAAACGAAGAACAGGAAAGCACCTAATTTCCGCATCCCGTTTGATCGGCTTTTTTCCATCTGTTGCATGTCGTTCCTCCTACATAAGTATCAGATACCTATAATAGTAACTGGAACTATTCGCTTAAAATATTCAAATATGAATATCCGACAAAAAACGACATTTTTTTATTCCGTAATTAAAAAAGCAAGATCCATGGTCAAATGAACCTTGCTTTACCTCTTAGAGAGCAGGTGTTTCGACTTGGTACATCGTCGCAAGACCCGCTACTTTATTCTTGAATGTCTCTCGGCGTTCGACGGGTGCGATGATTTCTGCTTGGTTGCCGAACTGGATCAGCCACATCATGAAGCCGTCAGAAAAGAGCGCATCGACCTTAACCTCGAACCAGAGGTCATCGAGACGGCGACAACGGATATCGGTCCCGAACCGGTCAACGACGGTCGGCATCAGACTCTCCTGGAATTTAAGCGTCAATTGCTCGTTCTCTCCTCCATACATGTTGAACATATTACTTAAGTAACTTGGCTCGACATAGACCGGTTCTTCCATCGGTTCGAATGCTTTACAATCAACGATTCGATCGACCCGATACGTTCGAACCTCTTTGATCCGTTCGTCTCTTCCGATCAAATAGTAATTTCCGTTATCCATCAATAGATGTGCTGGTGAAACGAGATAATGCTCGCCATCCTTGCGTAACTCGAACTTTCGCGTCCGTTCGTTGAATTTCCCTTGGTACTGGAAGCTGATGACGAAACCTTCACTGATTGCTTTCTGAATCGTATCGATTGAGCGGGATGTCATCCCTTTTGGTTTTTTGACAGTATGTAGGACCGGCTGAAGTGACTCCGCCATCTTATCACTCGTCAGGGATTGAAGCGTCTTGACGAGAGCTGTTGTCTCACTTTCCGAGATGAACTTCGCACTAGCGATGGCATCGACGAGCAATCGGAGCTGATGATGTTCAAAAGGACGACTGACGAGATGATACGGAATGGCAAGTCCATTCTTCGTCTCTTCCGCCACGACGTCGAAGCCTGATTTAGCAAGTGCTGCAATATCATCCTTTAACGATTTTCGGGATAGCTTCTCGATTAAGCCTCGTTTTGAGAGTTCCATGCTTAATTCCTCAAGCGTCAACGTATGATCTTCATCCGACTGACGTTCGAAGATTTCTCGTACAGCAAGTAAGCGGTCACGGTTTGTTAATTTTTCGTTTGACACTACGCATCCTCATTTCCTAAGTCACAATGGTTTGGTTATACTTTACAGTATACATGAAAAAGAAAATTAGATTAACAATAAAATGGTAAATATTAAGAGATAGGAGAATTTGGATGCATTGTATCGCAGAATGGAACGGTCAGCGCTTTGATTACCGGGATAGCGGAAGCGGTCCCGTCATTCTTTTAATTCATGGGACGCAGTCGGATTATCGGGAAATCTACCATGTCGAGAAATTGATTGCTGCAGGGTATCGTGTCATCGTACCATCGCGTCCGGGGTATGGGCGAACACCACTTCAACTCGCAGATAATCCAGAGGCGCTCGCGACATTTTACGCCGGGTGGCTCGCATCCCGTCAAATCGAACACTATACCGTTTACGGCATCTCAGCCGGAGGACCGACGGCGATCGCCCTTGCCGGAATGGATACGGGCGTTCATGCCCTCGTCTTAGCATGTGCGATGACGCATCGGATTTCACTTCCTTATCATCGCCTACTCATCCAACCGGTCTTGCAGCGTCCCTTGCAGTTCATTCAATGGGGGATTTGGGCGTATGTGAAGGATAAAATTCGGAAGTTTCCTGAAGAAGCGGCCGTCCGGATGGTCGAGATGACGAGTCTCTTACCACGCGAAACAATCCGTACTCACATCAGTGAGACGGATGCTTCGTTGTTATATGAGGTCGGTCTTCAAAATGGTCCAGGACGGGGTGTGTTATTCGATATCACGCAAGACTTAGGACAAGAGCGACTCGAAGCCGTCACGTGTCCGGTTTTGATCGTCCATTCAAAGTCAGACCGTGCTGTTCCGTTCGAACACGCGGAATACGCTCGACGAAGCATTCCGCATGCACAGTTCATCGAATCGAAGAGCCCCGGTCATCTCATTTGGATTGGTCCATCCGCGCGTCGGGATGAACGCATGATTGAACGCTTCATCGCTTTCAATCAGATGACTTGAAGCCGAAGCCGCATCTTCAACTTCTCGTCGTCCTCTTCGATCGCAACCAGTCCCCGGTTCTTCAGTTCACCGATCGCACGACGTGTTCGATCTTGATTGAGGCGGGCACAGCGGGCGATCTCGGCGATCCCCATTCGGCACGATAATTGATTGGCCTTGATTTTTGATGAAGGCTTCGCGACGGAACGTTGTAAAAGTCGCCAAAAGACGTGTCGGGCATCTTCCGACAAGGCGTAGGCGTTCTTCTCGATCACCGGTGGCATATAGCGGACATCTTCTCGAATTCGGCGAATCAGATAAAGACTGAGCCATTCTTCGAGTTCCGCTAGAATCCGTGAGAATTCGAACCACCAGAGCTGCTCGAGTACCTCTTCTTCTTTCGTCGCCAGTTGCCAATTAGCAGGAATCTCATCAAATTCTTCCTCGAGCCAATCTTCGTAATCGAGAGCCGTCTCATATAAGACTTGTGACGGAACCTGTTCGAGCGACGTCCGATGTTTATAGATATCAAAGCTCATCCGCCGAAAATGTTCGACGGATGCAGCCACTTGGCTCAAATGAATCAATTGTTTCGTAATCAGCCGCGCCAGTCCATCCATTTCGAGGTGGATGGCATATAAGTGTTTTTCTAGCGCAATGAGCGTACTTCTCTCCATTCGACTGTTCCTCCCCCATTTGTTTTTTCGTCTTCTTGTCTTTTTCCGCAAAACCCTTATTCAAAACCAATTGTGAGCATATCGGTGTATTGACAGTGAAGTTTGGAATAGAATAAAACAATCGAATTCAAAAGGAGATGCACGATATGTATACGATTTATGGTAGCTCACGTAAAGGAAACAGTGAATGGCTCGGTGAACAAGCGTTGAAAGGCATCCGTCATGTGGCTGTCGATTTGGCGAACGTCTCGATTCAGCCGATTGAAGACCGCCGTCATCATGGTGGCTTTTTGCCGATCGGTGATGATTATCGCCGAATCGTCGAAGCGATGCTTGAACACGATGACATCTTGTTCATCACACCGATTTACTGGTACTCGATGTCGACGAAGATGAAATTATTCATCGACCGATTCAGCGAGTCACTTCGCGACGAAGAGCTCGACTTCAAAAGCCGAATGGCAGGGAAACGATTCCACTTGATTGCCGTCGGTGGAGACGATCCGCGCATCAAAGGACAGGCACTCGTCACCCAGTTCAAGCATATCGCGTCGTTCCTCGGTGCGACGCTTGAGACAACGATTCTTGCCGAAGGGAATGCACCGGGTGAGGTCGAACACGATCAAGAAGCAATTGTGGCCATCGAGGCGTTTCGCGAAAAAATGTCAGGTGCACGTGTTTAAGCACGGATCTTGAAGGGAATTATCTGAAGCAGAGCGCACGACTGTCTAGCGTACGACTCAATTCAGGAGGTGGTCAGCCATGTTCGCATCTAAAAAACGATCGAATCGCAAGTGGAAACAACTGACTTCACGCCAGCATATCCTTCATCTTGAACATTTGTATCAATCTCGCGAAGAGACGATTGTTCGTGATCGCCTCTCCTTGCAACACATCATGGAACGTGCAGTCCGGACCGGACAGACGGTCCACGTCCGATTGAAACAACTGGATATGGTATCCGGTTCAATCCAAGCGATTTTTCATGACCGTGGAACGATTGAACTCGTCACATCGACAGGTATGCGCCGAATGGTACGAGCGTCAGACGTCATCGATATCAAGTGGAAAGCAACCTAACAGCATTCAACCCCTTCTCGATGAGAGAAGGGGTTTTGATTTATATGAGTCCTTTGCCACCGAGCGGTTGATCTTCCAGTACACGTTCAACATGTTCAAGTAACGGACGCGCTTGCGTAATCAAGTGCTGCGTCACCGGTAAAGTTAAGGATGCTTGATGAGTAGCCGAATCCGTCCAAATTTCGCGAACATGCAAAACATCTGGCTCGTCAGAACGGCTGATGATGTAGTGCAGGCAGCCCGGATGCGTCGCAAGAGAAGCCGCAGCTTCAAGCAACAGGGCAATGACGTTGTCGCGTTGTCCGTTTTGAGTCGTAAATGTCGTCCATAATCCATACATCATGAGGTACCTGATAACGGTCGAACTTCCGCTCGCCAACCGTAAGATTCCCCTTCTGCGACTTGAGTCGTCGGATGAAGGAAAGCTAGTTCCATCGCATGATCTAAATCACGTGCTTCAAAGACGATCAAACTGCCGATTTGCTCCCCACTCGAGCGATCTGGTTCATCATTCGTCTGCACGGCACCATCTCGCCAGTAAAGTGCTTGTGTCGCTAGACCCGGGTGCCAGTCTGATAAAACGTTCACTTGTTTATTAAAGGTGTTCATCAACGCATCACAACGCGACATCAAGGCGTCAATCTCTTCCTTCGATAAAGCATCCATCTGGTCTGCATCGTAATAGCCAATATATAAGAATTGCATCATCTTTCCTCCTTTCATCCTTTCCATTCCCTTCCAAGAGAAGGTTAAACAAAAGCCTCCTGTCTCTATACTGAGAAACAGGAGGCTTACGTATCATTCATCTTTTAATTTGACATTTTGATCGGCTGGTAATGTTGTTGTCGTTTCCTCATCTTCGAGTTTCGGGACGCCAGCACCATAATCGGTTGCTTCATCCGCCACATACGATGCCGCAAACGCTGGATTCAGTAAATCAGACTTCGAACCGACGATGACAATCCGACCGTGTCGGACTTCATCTTCTAGGTCCTCGGCGACATCCTTCGTCATACCAAGCTCGGACAACTGAGCGATCCGGTCTTTCCGGTTACTCCGGACGGCTGATAATAAGGTCTCGAAGAACGACTTCTTCGTCACGCGATACGGTAACGTCTGCGTATCGTTCGCGATGCGTTCCGCGAGTTCTTCGTCTTTCGCAAAGATGTAGATCTGTTTATTCGAATAACCACTTGATTTAAGGCTCGTCACTTCTGCGTCGACAGCGGTCATGTTTCGTACGATGCGCGTTTCAAGCATAAAAATCCCTCTCCTTCATGCAGCAAGCTGCTGATAAGAAGTTATACCCGAAACATAATAGTTAAAACCTGAAATTGAAAAATGGATTAAGCAGCCGTCTGGATTGCTGCTGTGCGTCGTTTTTGCCAGATCGTAAACATCGCAATCAAAATCATCAGGACGACTTGCGGGATGAGTGTCTCGATCGTCGGATAGAAGCCGATCCAGCCGGCGGTTCCGAGTCCATTGATCGGATGGATCGGTAAGACGTTTGTCAGTAGCAACGCGTGCAGACTCGTACCAAGAATCTTGAATGCCATCAGATAAATTAACCAGGATGCGACTTGGAACAAACGATGGATCGGTAAACGAACACCGATCTGGATGACCGCATACGAGACGAGTCCGATGATGACGATTGCAAGACCAATCCCGGACAACAAGGCAGTCTTCGTCATCGCTGGTGCCATTCCGATGTAGAATAACAACGTCTCGGCACCTTCCCGGAAGATCGTCAAGAAACTGACGAAGAACAAGGACGTCGTTGAGAGCGTCGACAAAAAGTGTTTGCGTTTCGCGACGGCGCTTTTCGAGTGCAACCAGTAGCCGACGAACAGCATGACGACGACCGCGACGATTCCCGTATAGCCCTCGATTTGTTCGCGACCTGTTGCTGCGAATGAGGCTTGAAAGACTGTCTGCAGGATGAGGGCTAACAGACCACTTGCGATCAGACCAAGCCCGGCACCTGCCCAGACCTTACCTTCTTGTTTGGTTCGGCTTTTCCGTGCGAAGGCAACAAGTGCACTGACGATTAATAATGCTTCCAAACCTTCCCGGAGCATCACGAGCATCGCGTCGATGAACGTATAATGCGTCTTTGTTTGTAATTGTGCAATAGCATTCTCGAACGACTGGAGTTCTTGTGCCGTCTTTTGCCGAGTTTCCGGCGTCAGCCGAGCAAGTAGCAGGGGTACGTCTGATTCAAGCTGGGAATAGAGACCTTCATTTCGTGTCCGGACCTCGCCTTCGGCTCGCGGCCAGGTCTTCAGAAACGATTCGAGTGCCAGCTTCGCTTGGGGCAAATCACTTGCTGCAAGCGCGGTCTGCGCCTCTTCAAGCGGTGTCAGCAGTGACTGCAGTCCTGTTTTCTTCGCTTGGACTTGTTCTCCGTCGAGGAAGGACTGGACTGCATTGTCGAATTGATCAAGTGCCGCCTTCCACTCCTTCGTATCCGCAGGCTTTCGCGCCGCGGCGATCCGAATCGACGCAAGCGCCATCTCGATGTTGCCATAGTGACCGATACTGTCATTACGGACAAGACTTTCGTGCGTTGCCCATGCGGTCAACAATCGTTGTTCCGCTGCCGGACGATCGCTCGCTTTGACTTGACGCATCTCTTTTGTCAACGAAAGCAATTGCTTCACCTTTGCTTTCGCAACCGGATCTGTCTTCGGTTTCGTGGCTTCTTCCTGCTTCCGGACGGCAGCAGAGAGTGCCGTCAGTTGCTCGCGGACTTCAGGAAACGTTGCCGATCGTTTTGCATCGACCTGTTTGACGGCTTTCGTGATTGCCGCTTGTTGATCAGGTAAATCTTGAGCAGCTTGCCCTAATTCATCGATGGCTTGATTCAGTGCCGCGCGATCTTCACTTGCGATGGCAGACAGGGCTTGTCCGATTGCGACATAGAGATCATCCGTCGAAGCAGCATGGACAGGCACCGCGTGTTGACAAGCTACAAGGAGTACAAGTAAAAGGACAAGATTACGCAAATAACGCATCACCGATGTAGCCTCCTTTCGAGATCCCACCGAAGCAGGCGAAAATGGCACTTCCACGGTGCGTGATGTATTCATTCAGTCGATCCTGCGCGGCAAGACGGCGCTGAATCGCGATGAATTGTTTTGGCGAACGCTGATACGATAAAAAGAGTAGTCCAGCATCGAGGGCACCTGTCTTCTCATCAATGCCGTCTTGATAAGAGTAGGAACGGCGTAGGATCGCTGTCTTCCCGTCTCCATGCGCGACAGCGGTATGCGAGTCAACCGGTAAGGCAGCTTCGCCACGAGCTTGTCGTTTCGCTGGGGTGACGGAAGCGAACTCGTCTGTTGAGCCGAGCGGTGCCCCGGAAGCACGTTCGCGTCCGAAAGTCCGTTCCTGTTCCTTCAGGATCGTCCGGTCCCAAACCTCGAGATGCATCTGAATGCGGCGGACGACGAGGAACGAGCCGTTCGTTAACCACGGCGTCCCGTCCTGCCACTGACAAAAGAGCGATTCTTTCCGGACTTGTTGCTTCGAGACGTCGGGATTTCCCGTGCCGTCCTTGAAGCCGAATAGATTGCGCGGCGTCCCGCCAGAGGCATCTGCTGCTTTACTGCGCTGGAAGCCAGCTTGCGACCATCGCATCGAGACCGTTCCGCGCCCAACACGGACGAGGTTACGAATTGCATGGAAGACGACTTGCGCATCATCACCGCAAACTTGAACGACAAGGTCACCTCCGCCCCATTTTTCATCTAAACGATCGAGATCGAACGTCGGCAACGGTTTAAGCGCCTCCGGTCGTTTATGCTGAATACCAAAGCGACCGTCAAACAGACTTGGACCGCACCCGAACGTAAACGTCAAATGACCGGCAGATAATCCGTCCGCTTCCCCCGTATCTTCCGGTGGGACGTAACGGGAGTCGGAATCGCCATATGGTAACCCAGCCGCAAGTCGGGCACATAACCGTGTCCAGCGTTTTAATAAATCAACGAGTTCATCGCGTCGCTCCGTCTTGATATCAAACGCTACGACTTGGACGTGGTTTTGTGGTGGTGTCAAAATGCCTGCTTGATACGTCCCGTAGAACGGCTCTTGATCACTTGCTTCAACAGTTAATGTCCGCGGAAGAAACTTCTCAAGACCACTGGCATACAGGGCGGCCCCGAGACTCGTCAAGCCTGCGACCTTCAGGACATCCCGTCGCGTGACGCCTTCTTGTATTGGTTTCATGCTTATCCCTCCAGTACGATGCCCATCTTCGAGAGCGGTTCCGCGAGTTCATTGATTGCGACACTCATCTGTTTGACGTCTTGTTTCGAGAGACTCGTGTAGAGGACATACCCGTCACCCTTTTTCTTCGCGTCAAGTAATGCATGGACATCCTTGAAGCGAGCAGCGATCTCTTTTGATAACGTCGCATCTTGTTTCTTCAGCGCCGGGTTCAACAGGTCATAGATTTTTTCAGCCCCCTCGACGTTTGCTGCGAAGTCATATAAGTCCGTATGCGAATAACGGTCTTCTTCGCCTGTCACTTTTGACGTCGAGACTTCGTTTAATAGATCCGTCGCCCCCGTGACGAGTAGTTCCGGTGTCACCTCGACCGTCTCGACCTTCGCCCGCAGTAAATGAACGTCTTTCATCAATTGCTTCGCGTACGCTTCATAGCCTTTTGTCGTTCCCTTTTCAAACAACCCTTGTTCGATCCGGTGGTAGCCACCCCACTCCGACGCTTTGACATCGCCTGCTCGCGCATCGATTTTCGGATCGAGATCACCGAACACTTCCGCAATCGGTTCCGCGCGTTCGTAATACATCCGCGTCGGTGCGTACAATGCTTTCGCTTCTTTCAGTTTGCCCGCTTGAACGGCATCGGTGAATTTTTCTGTCTCACGAACGAACGTATCGATTTCATTGATTGCATACGTCCGGTAATCGGTGACGACCTGATCGAAATTCTCCTTTTTCGGTGCTGGTTTCTCCGCTTGTTTGGCTTCACTACAACCCGCTAAGACGACCGCGAGTGCGCCTGTCATCAACAATGCTTGTTTCATCTATCGTTCCCCCTGTAAATGGTTAAGTCAGTTCCTTCATCAGTATAGACGACAATGATAATCGTTATCAATAAAAATTTTTGCGTAATAAAAAAAGCTTGAATTAGTCATTTTTGACCAATCCAAGCGCTTTGTCAGGTATTTTTTTTTCGTTTTTTGAAATAGGTCCGTGAAATTATGAACGTGACAATCCCAAAGCCAATGAAGACGAACGCTTTTTGGAACAAGGTGAGGAATGACAAGTCAAACAATAAAAGCTTGACGGCACTGATCGTCAGGAGCAACAACCCGGATAACCGCCATGTCGACGACGTCCGCATCCGACCAATCGCGACGAGCACGAGGGCAAGGACGATATAAGCCGCGGATAACGTCGTACTACGCGCTGTCTCTTCAAGACCGCGATAGAACGGTAACTCCATGATGATCAACGTATAGGTCGTAAAAACACCGATCGCCGCTAGGACAAGTACGAGTTGCCACGACCCTTTCCAGCCCGGATCACGATGTGTCTGAACGAGGAGTAAGACGAACGCCGTCGAAGCTAGGATCATCGCTAGAACGGTCAAGGCGTAGGACAAACCTAGGTTTTGGTAGGTTTCATAGTCAACGACAGCCGAGAAGATGAAGACGACATACAATCCGACGTTAAATAACCGTTGGTGTGGCATCCGCGCTCGTGGAACGAACCAGAATGCAGCGATTAATCCAGCAATCAAAAAGTAGCGCAGTTGATACGTCCAGCTGAGGGCATCTGCCGGAATCAAGAGGACGGCGACGAGTAAGGCGACGTGACCGACACCGTTTTGAGCGGAATCCTTCAATCGTTCAGCGAGCAGGTAGGCAGTGCCAGCGAACAGAATCGCGATCAGCGTACCGAACGACCAGTCAAGGATCAGTAACGTCAGTAAGACGACACCCCCAGCGAGCCAACTTGGGACGTTCTTCTCAAACTGAATCCGTTTTCCGACGAAGGAAGTCGCACCGTAGCCGAAGAATGTCGCAAGTAAGAGTGACCATTCATCAAGTCGTGGTACCTGTTCATCAAGCCAGTAGAGCTCTAACGAGAGTAGACCGAACGCGAGTGCGATCGTAAAGATCATCCAAGCGAAGACAAACGCTTTTTTGGCCTTCAGTCGGTCAACCGCAAAGAAGATCGCTGCGAACAAGACGACTTCGTACAATAAGAAGAGCGGTAAGTTCGGGTCGTCCGATAATTGTAGATACGGTAATAAGAAGCCGGTGATGGATACGAGGACAAGCAAGGCTTGCGATCGCATCCAGAGCATCAGACCGTACGCGATGAAGACGACGACGAGCTCAAGTAAGAAGGCTAAAGATGGTGGATAGAATTGATATAAGGCCATCCCGGCGAACAGTGCCGCCAAGGCGACGATCGTACCGGTCGCGACGAGTCCGACCCCGAGCTCACGTCGTTTCTTCTCATACTGGTATTCTCCAAGGGCGATGACGAGTAAACCGATCAATACCCCACTTCCGATGCGGACAGGCGGACTGATCAGACCGGCAACCGAGGCGTAGGAAAAGAGGAACAAAGCCCCAAGTGCGGCGAATATTGCTCCAATTCGGGGTAACCAGACAGTTGCGATGACCTGTTCCCATTCTTCGCGGGAGCGCTTTTCCTTAAATGTTGGTGGAGGAACAACCGGTTTTCGTTTCGTATAAGCAGGGCGCGGAGCTGGGCGAGCGACTGTACTTACTTCTGGTTCGCTCGGTTCAGGGGCGACAGGCGAAGTGTTCTGTCCTTCAAGGACAGACACGCGTTGGCGTAACGCTTCGACCTCCTGCTCGAGACGCGTGATCCGTGGATCTTCCATCTCTTCACTTCCTTTCGTGGATACATTGTCATTCTTTTACACACGTATTAGTTGAACTCCTTCATTTTACAGTAGATTTTGCTTTCGTACGCCTGAAAATAAAAAACCGGTCGCGTGGAAGCGACCGGATGAGGATTTAACGAACAGATAACGCATATTGTCCTGTCTGATTGAAGACGGACGTGAACTGCGAACGACTGACACTATACTTGCCACGATATGGATCTGAAACGTAGAACGAACCGCTCGAGACACCCGTCACAAGCATGACATGATAATTACGGTACCCTGTGAATGTTTTACCGTCTGGTTTAATCCAAGAGAAATAACCGTATGGATTTTTGAAATCGACCGTTGCCCAGACGATGACCGGGTTTCCGCTACGGATCTCACTCTCAATCTTTGAAACACCTTGTTTTGAGATATCGACGGACCCGCTGCGGTATTTTTTCGCAAGTGGTAGGATTCCTTTCGGATAGATTCCCCAGTTCTTGTAGTAGTCGAGCGTTCCAGCGGGATTACCTGTGAACATCTTTTGTGGATCTGCCCAGTAATACTTCCCGTTTTTATACGTCGCGTTCTTCATGCTTTTCGGCATTTGATTATAGAGTGACGCAGGAGAAACCGCTTTTTTCTTATATTCGAGTGCCATCTTCAACGAGACGAACTCACAGCCAGATGGATACCCGAGTGAATACTGGTTGTAGTACGGAACGTTTAACTGCTTCGTCGTCGTCGATGGTTTTGACTTCGAAACGTATTGCGTCGAGATATAGCGGTAGCTTCCCTTGTAGAGAATCCGTGTCCAGCTCCCTGACGTGCC
>NZ_DJUM01000002.1:41007-48572 GCF_002440475.1 Exiguobacterium sp. UBA6282
CCCGTCCGGACGTTGAGTGTGCCGACCGTCGTATACTTCGTTCCTGTCGACGTATATTTCGACGAAGACGATTTGACGTAGTTCTTGTGTATGTAGCCAATGCGGGATTTGTAGCTGATTTTATACCAGCTGCCGGACGTTCCCTTTGATGTGTAGACGTTCCCTTTGTAGACGTTACCGAGAATCTTACTCGATGTCGACGGTTTCTCGCGGACGCGTAAGACATCCGTCGTCACGGTCAACTTCATCGCGGCCTCAGCGATCAACGAAGGGCTGAGTACCCCAACGATGACAGCCGCTACGAGCAATGCGGATAAGAATCGTTTCATGATAGACCCCCTATGTTTAGATTTGGTGAGACATTCCCTTATTCCCAACTTTTTGAAAAAATAATCAACATTTCTTTAGAAAAATCTGAAAAATAAGGAATGCACCTGTTCTTTATATCAAAAAAACCCGACCATGCCTATGGGCACAGTCGAGTTGTCATCAACCTGCAATCAAATTAAAATTTAATTTTGGATCGTCAAGATATAAGGTGACGGTTGCGCAAAAGCTTGTTCGAGCAGGTGGGCAACAAACAAGGTATCTTCTTCTTTCACCGGAAGCGGTGCATCTTCGACGATACTGCGGTAAAAGGCACGGTACAGCTTGCCGTAATCACCGACGGGACTCGGTATCCGGACGTCTTGTAAGTGACCGTGTTCATCATGATAAATCAAACGCCCATAATCGTCTTCTGAATCCTCACCGAACCCCTCTTCTCCCGGGAAGTAGTTCGCTTTCAGGTCGAGCTCTTGCCGGTCGACGTGTTGTTTGATGAACGTGCCGTTCGTGCCGTGTAACATCCACCGGGGTGCCGGGGCAAGTGCGACATGACTCGTCCGGACGCTGACTTTCAGCTCCGGATAATAGAGATCAATCGCAAACGCATCATCGGGATTGTGCGGCAGTCGAACACTACGCACATCAAAGGCAACCTTGTCCGGTTTTCCGAATAAGGCGATGATTTGGTCAAGCGTATGAACACCAAGTCCGTAGAGTGCGCCGTTCTCATGGCGCGCATCAGCTGACGCTGCTTCGGGACGAAACAAATCAAACTGCGAGACGACTTCGACAAGTCGTCCGAGTTTTCCGGAACGGATGATTTGGGCGACGACTTGGAAGTCGCTGTCGTAACGGCGGTTTTGATAAGCGAGAATTTTGACGCCTTGCGCATGTGCTTCCGCAAATAAACGCTTCGTCTCCTCTTCAGTCACGGTAAACGGCTTTTCGACGAGAACATGCTTTTGATGTTGCAAGGCGAGCAACGCGTATTCGAAATGGGTAGCCGGTGGTGTATTGATGACGACGACATCAAGTGCCGGGTCAGCGAGCATCTCAGACACATCCGTCGTAAAACGGGCATCTGGCAGTCGATCCTGATAGGACGCGAACAGCTCCGGTTTTTCCTTCCGATTGTAAATCCAGGTGACGTGATAGTTGTCCTCGATCATCACGTACGGTAAATGGTAACGGGTCGTACTTTTGCCAAAGCCGATGAAGCCGATATTCAATCGCATCCGATCACTCCTTGAACCGTTCTTTTTCTCTTACCATACCAAACGAAACGACCGTTGTCTTGATTGAACCGCTTCAGGCCGTCGCTTCGATGCGTTCATACTCGTAAATCGCGAACCCGTCCCGTGTTCCTTGATAGACGAAGCCAAATGACGTGTAATACGCATTGAGAAACTCGTTTGAAGCGACACAGTCGAGTCGTAGGATTTCCCCTTCGTCCTCTGTCACAGCAATCGCATGTTCCAGCAGTTTCCGACCGACTCCACGTCCTTTTGCGCGGTCGCTGACGACGATTCGATGGATATACAGACCTTCTACATCATCCCACAAGGATTGATCCCATTCGAGCGAAGGAAGCAGGGCAACGGAACCAAGCAGCTCGTTCTGATCCTCAAAGACATACAGGCGACCGGCTTCTAAATCTCGCACGACGAGTTGCTCGATGTCTTGCTCAAGATAAGCTGACCACTGGCTACTGCCACCAGCTTTAAGGGAGAGCGCTTTTTGCTCAAGTAGGGTTGCGATGTTTCGAACGTCTTTTGATGTAGCTTGTCGTATCATGTTATTCCTCCTGTTACAAAAAATTCTTCTCTATCCTAACGAATGCGAAGCGAGAAGAAAACCTTTTTGCTTCAAGATTTCATGTTTGCCCATTATTTTGTGATTTTTTTCATATTCCACAATTTTATTTCGATGTAACGTATTCTTTAGGAGTGATCTGACCCCCAGTCGTCACAACGGTAAACGACCGGCTTCCCACGAGCCGGTCGTTTTTTGGCGTTCAGGATAGTTCGACCCAGCGGCGCGACAAATTCCGTGCTTGTGCCCGGTACTCGTCATCTTCGACGATCGGATTGCTGAGTCGAGAAGCGGAATCCGCATAATAGCCGCCGTTGTCAAGTGGATCGTCGGTTGTTGCGAGATAGAGCGCCGTCTTCGCACCGTATTCCGGTGTATAAAGTTTTCCGGTCCAGTATCCGACTTGCGCGACTGGTTTGAGTAACGTCTTCATCACTTTGCCATACTTGCCGCGATAGAACAGATCCGTATTGACGATCCCCGGGTGGACGCTGACGAACGTGATCCGGTCGCCGTGCTTTTCAGCTAGCTCACGCATATGAATCATTTGCAGGAGCTTCGATTCGCGGTAAGAACGCATCGGGCTGTAATGTTCTTTTTTGACGTGCGCGATCGCCTCAAGTTCGACGTCGGTCCGGATCAAGCCGCCTTCACCGGCGAGAGAGGAAATCGAGATGACGCGCGGATCTTGTCCTTTTTCGAGTAAAGGTAACAATCGCTCGATCAAGTAGAAGTGACTCAAGTAATTGACTTGGAATTGCGATTCAAAACCGTCCTTCGTGACATGATACGGCGGTACCATGACTCCAGCATTTAGGATCAAACGGTCGATTCGACCCACCATGTCGAACAGGCGATCCGCAAAACGACGGACGGAGTCAAGTTGATCCAGTTGCACAATCTCGATTTCCAGTTGTGTATGCGATACACCGTTTTCCCGCAACAGTTGAACGAGTGCCGTCGCTTTTTTCTGAGACCGGACGGTCGCGATGACACGATCTCCCCGCTCCAGTAATTCTTGAATCGTGACCATTCCCATACCAGAATTGGCACCCGTGACGATACAGATGTTCATCCCTCTTCCTCCTTGATGATGTTCCATTTTGAACGCACTAGTCCTGCTTCTAGTTTTCCTTTTTCTATTCGTTTATACACCTTATTTTGGTGTTATTTTTCGAAATTTTCGAAAAATAACGTATACTAAGAAGAGAGCATGTCATCAAGAAAGAGGTGGTGGGATGGAAGAAGGTACGATTTTGTTCGTCGCAGGCACACTATTACTGATTGCAATCATCACGACGAAGTTCGCTGTCCGGTTAAATGTACCGACGTTGATCCTATTCGTCGTTGTCGGTATCGTCGCAGGGTCCGACGTTTCAGGAATCATCAACTTCGGTGATTTTGAACAAGCGCGTCTCTATGGGACAATGGCGCTCGTCTTGATTCTATTTGACGGCGGCTTGCATACAAAATGGACACATTTCCGAAAGATTCTCCCCGCCGCCCTGTCGCTCGCGACCATCGGAGTCCTCGCAACGACAGGAATCATCGCTTTCGTCGCACATTATCTGCTTGATTTTTCTTGGCCGGTCGCGTTACTGATCGGCGCACTCGTCGGCTCAACCGATGCGGCGGCTGTCTTTTCTCTGTTAAGTGGACGACCGGTCGATGCTAAGGTCAAACATACGCTTGAAGCGGAGTCTGGAACGAATGACCCGATGGCTGTCTTTCTCACGATCTTATTCACATCGTTTGCATTGGCACCGGAATCGTTCTCGATTGGTGCGGGTATTCTTTCCTTCATCTACGAGATGGGACTTGGGACACTAGTTGGTCTTGCGATCGGGTATCTCGTCACGCAACTGCTGAACCGGATCGAGTTGCCATCCTCCGCCCTTTATCCGACGCTTCTGTTCAGTGGGGCGCTCTTCTCGTATGGTCTCGCGACGATTTTGCACGCCAGTGGGTTTCTCGCCGTCTATCTGACCGGAATCTGGATCAACAATCATGATATGATCTACCGCGAGACGCTCAAACGATTTAGTGGTAGCTTGTCGCATCTAGCAGAGATCGGCATGTTCATCATGCTCGGACTGCTCGTCTTTCCAAAACAATTACTCGATCCTCGGACCTTGTTCGTCTCGGCCGTCATCGTCCTGACGTTAATCCTGCTCGCTCGTCCACTTGCCGTCGTCTTGTCGTTGCTTCCGTTTCGGTACACGGTCAAAGAACAGAGTGTCATCACGGCAGCCGGATTACGGGGCGCCGTTCCGATCATTCTCGCGACCTATCCGCTTTCGAGTGGTCTTTCTGAAGCGCCGCTTCTTTTCAATATCGTCTTCTTCACCGTCATGACGTCTGCTCTTTTGCAAGGAACGGCCTTGCCGTGGATCGTCCGGCGAATGGGGCTAGAGACACAGCCCGACACGACGGTCGAACCGTTCCTGAAATTCATGACCGTCACCCATCCGCAAGCGGAGATCATCGAGGTCAGGGTCTCGACAAACAGTGTGATTGCCGGAAGAACGTTACAGGATATCGAGATGCCCCAGGATGTGCTCGTCGTTGCGATCATTCGTGAAGATGAAATCCTGACGCCGCGTGGTCAGACACGTGTCCTCGTAGACGATCAACTGTTGATTTTAACACCTAAACAAGCGGATCAGGACGTGCGACGGTTGATCGCGTCACTCGGAATATAGATCATTTAACACATCCTCCAGTAGGGTGTGTTTTTTGATGTAGATTGATATACTCAAAAAGGAAAATAAAGGAGGAACCTTGATGTTAAACCGATTACTTGCCGTCATCTTGACTACCACGCTCGTTTGCACCGTCCTAGCATACATATCCTATACACCGCTCCGAGATCGGACATCGGATACGATGTATGAATCATTCGGTTCAACATTTTTGTTTTACGTCTTAGCGACCTTGCCGATCATCTTGCTGTCCGGCTTCTTACTCGACTTCCTTATCGGCATGATCATCAACCGGTCATCGACGACATTAGCGTATGTGCCGACAGTCCTCGGTTACGGAGTGTACGGTATCGTGATCGCGAGTCTCCTGCTTCTCTTGACGACGAAGGACGCATTTGACCTGCCGCTTTCTTTTACAGTCGCTGCTCTGACAGCAATGATCTATTACAGTCTGTCCGTCGTCTTTAATCGATTGTCACAGCACGCGCACTAAAAAAACGAACAGACACGTCTGCTTACTCGCGGACGTGCCTGTTCGTGTTATTCTGCTTCCGTTCGTTCAATCGTGATGACACCCGGTGGACGATGCGGGAAGGTCAACGTCAGACCGGCAAAGCGACAAATATCATCTTCGTTCGGTGCCCGGTGCACCCACTCGATCGTCTCTTGCCTTGCTAGCGCGTGGCGGATCCGGTTATCGGCTTGTGTACGCGAGATGCCGCGGCAATCAACGTTCGTGATATACGTTGCTTCGTCCGACTCGATCTGTTGCCAAATCCCGAGGATCAGTTGACCAATCGGACTGACGGATTGACCATCCGGTTCTTCACTGCTGACGGCAGCATCGAGCATTTCGATGACAGCGTCACAAGTCTCACCGGAAGCAAGCAATCGCGTCGATCCTTGTTGTAGAATCCGGTAACGCGTCACGCCGTTCTCGAGCCACAAGCGCTGTGCGAATGGATTGACCGGAACACCGTGGAAAAATGTCTGCGTCCCGCGCCAAGCAAAACCAAATGATGGGTCGTACGCCCGAATCGTCGCCATGGCACGATCATGGAACTTAGCGATCGTCTGTCGTTCCGTTTCCAGTAAGTTTCGGATCGCCTCTTCATCCTCTAACGGTACCGACTTTGGTGTCACAGTAAATAATTCCGATTCCGGTAAGCGGTGTGGGGACAAAATCGTTCCGTCGAAACGATAATCGTTCGCCGGACGTCCAGTACGCCCGACGGATAAGCGCCACGTCCGTTCTTCCGGCATGAAGGCATAACTTTGATGGGCAAAAGGTGGTGCGACGAACAGTCCCGGAAACGGATCGAATGTGTCGACTCGCAGGACGTCACCGTCATACCAGCACTCTTCGATCAGACGGACGAGCCGTCCGACGGGTGCATTACGGTCCGTCAGGTAACGACCGGTATTCGCATGAAATCCGAGTAAGAACTCGCGCTCTTCTTCTTGGAACGTCACCATCAAGAGTTGGAACAACGAGGCAATCTGCTGCTCGACGAGTTGCGGATCCTCCCCCGTCTCTGCCTCAAACGCGACCATCTTCCAGCCGGACCGTTCATAGAGATGAATCGTCACCGGGAAGAACAGGAAGGCACCATGTGTCGCTTCGAGTTTGACCATGTCTTGCATCGCTAGGCGTTCCGTCAGTAAGGAAAATCCCATTCGTTCGAAATGATCTTGCAACCGTCGTTTCCAATGTGTGAACTCCACGCAACCATCCCCTCTCGCGAATTATGCGCCGCGTTTTCGTAACGGATTCTTTGACCAGTAGATGTAGAGACCAACGAGTCCCGCGATGCCGATGAGATAAGACGGCATTCCGCTGACTTGAATCAAGACGTCCGGTGCCGGGAAGACCGTCACGAGCAGTGCCTTATAGGTTGAGAATAAAATGAAACTGATGACGAATTGAATCCACACCCGCGGTTTGACTTGTTTGATCTTAGGTGCCGTGATGACTTGTGACATCGCATCGATCAAGAAAAGAGCGATGATTGAGAAGAATAAGTAATCGATCAGGGCGAATTGGAACAATCCGTCGATCCCTTCGATGAAGATGAACATCAGAATTGAGGAGACATAGTTTCGTGTCCAGCGTTTTTGCGTCTCCATCCGATGTCGTTGTGGTAACTCAGCGATCATCTGATCGAGGCGTGCTTCGACGGATCGACCGTGAATCTCTTCGAATGGACGCTGCTTCCGCTGGGCTTCGTAGATATCTGCCCGCAGACGGTCTTCAATTTCCGTCCGGTCCGGTTCTGCAACGTTCAGATTCAATCGTGGTAAAACGGTTTCTAATAAACGTGTGTTGGCTTTCGTTAATTTCAATCGATTTCCCCCTTTTTCATGTTTAAGTATACTGGGTTTTTGGGAAAAATACGTAGTGGAAGTAAAAGATTGCTTGACGAAACGATGAAAAATGTTCAGAATTATTAAAATATAGTGTCGGAATCAGATAGAAAGGACGTGTCGAACCATGCGTCAAACATTGACGAGCGCCGCCTTGATCACCTTACTGACAAGTGCGGGCATCGCCTTCCCGTTGGCTGAAGCGAAGCCACCCGTTGACCAAGAACCGGTCGAACTCGATCAGCAACAGGAACAAACGCCTGAAACAGAATAACAATAACCCGCGCTCAAGCAGGAGCGCGGGTTATTTCATGTATCACTAGGTTGGGTGACGCGTTAGTCAATCGTGACGGTCCACGT
>NZ_DJUM01000012.1:0-6150 GCF_002440475.1 Exiguobacterium sp. UBA6282
GCGATCGATTGAAGTTCTTCGAGCTTCTTAGCATTAAAAAAAGGCATGTCTTCCCCTCCTCTGTTTTCATCTTATCACTAATCTTCGTAAAAAAAAATCGGAGAATCATTTACACGCCATCGTTTCTATTTCTATAATGAGACAGTGAAGAGCAGGAGGGATAGACAATATGTTGACGATTTATCGAAGCGATGTCACTGGGGCAGTCAACGAGATACAGGAGTTTACGAAAGGTTCCTGGATCCATCTTGTCAATCCGACCAAGGATGAAGCCGACCAAGTCATCGCTGCTACGAATATTCCAGAGGATTTCATTTATGACCCTTTGGACGTGGAAGAAAAACCACGTTTTGAAAAAGATGAAGAAGGACTACTGATGATCGTCGACGTTCCCTACATCGAAGAAGAATCATCAGGACGCCGTTATAATACGATTCCGCTCGGTATCATCGTGACATCCCGTCATTTCATCACCGTTTGTTCGCAACAGCTCGATGTCCTGACGTTATTCTCGAGTGGTAAGTTGCGAGGATTCCGGACGAATTATCGATCGCGCTTCGTATTTCAGATTCTCTATAAAGTCAGTTCCTCGTATCTCCGTTTCCTACGCCAAATCGATCGACGGATGGATGAACTCGAGGAAGAATTACAACGTTCGATGCGAAATCAAGAAATCTTTCAACTCATGAACCTTCAGAAATCATTGGTCTATTTCATGACATCCTTGAAATCGAACGATGGTGTCCTCGACCGAATCATCAAGACACCGAGTCTTGAGAAACACGAAGACGATGAAGACTTACTCGAAGATGTCTTCGTCGAACACCGGCAAGCAATGGAAATGGCACAAATCTATAAAGACATCATCAGTTCGACGATGGATACATTTGGTTCCGTTATCTCGAACAATGTCAACTTCGTCATGAAGTTCCTCGCCTCGATTACGATCGTCATCTCGATTCCGACGATGATATCAGGGATGTTCGGAATGAACGTCCATGTCCCTTGGGAAGGAGAAGTCATCGGTTTTTGGATCGTCTTCGGCATGATGATCTTCTTCTCTGGTCTTGCCGCATTCATCTTATGGCGGAGAAGGTTCTTCTAGTTCAAGTAAGCGCAAGACTTGTATGACTCAAAAAAGACTCAGTGACGGTGTTTCTGTCGCTGAGTCTTCTTCATTTACATGTTAATTGATTTCGACTGTCACGAGACAAAGATCATCCGCTTCATCGCTCTGATCCGGTTGAATCAGCTGATGGATGTTCGGTCCTTGTTGTTCAATCAGATTTTGGATGGCGTGAATTCCTTCATCAATACCTTTACTGTACAATTCCATGAAACCATCCGTGTACAAATAGACACATCCTGGTGAGACGATGTCGATCGTCTTGCTCGAATACGTCGAGTCTTCGAACATACCAACAGGAAGTCCCGTATTCTCAAGCGGAATGATTTGATCGTTCATCCGCAACAAACCAGGTGGATGCCCCGCGTTCGCATAGCTGAGTTTCATTTCATCTAAGTCGATATAAAGGTAGACAGCCGTGAAATAGATTTCTGTCTCGTCTCCCGGAAACAGTCGACTCATCTGTTGATTCAATTCTTCAAGCACTTGAGCCGGATCACCAATCCGGTGCACGAGTTCAAACAAGATTGAACTCATCCCCATCGTAATCAATGCAGAGGAGACACCGTGTCCCATGACGTCAAATAAGATGATGCCGTATTTATTCTGAGAGATGCGATACCAGGCATACATGTCTCCCGCTAGTTTCTTAGACGGGATATAGGTCGCCATGATGCGGATCTCATCGTCTTCGATATTGGCACTAAGCACACTCTGTTGCAGTTTTTGCGCCAAATCAAAGTCTTCTTGTAGCACTTTTTCATATCGTTTTCGTGCATCGATTGCTTGCTTCAGACCGATCGCATTACGAACTCGTGCGAGCAATTCCGTTTTTCGAATCGGTTTCGTCGTGTAATCAGATGCCCCTGCATTTAATCCATCAACGATATCTTCTTCGTTTGATCGACCCGAGACGATCAGGATTGGTAGTTCATCAAGACCAAACCGTTTTCGGATCAAACGTGTTGCCTCGATTCCGCTGATTCCCGGCATCTCAACGTCGAGCAGGACGACATCTAATTGCTCAATGAACAATGGATCCTCCATCAATTCGATTGCTTCTTCTCCACTCATGGCTTTGACGACGTCATATCCTTCATTTTCTAACAATCGCTCTAAGAGCATTAAATTTGTTAATTCGTCATCTACGACCAAAATACTCATCCGTCGTCACCTCGTTCTATTTAACATGTTTATCTGAAATCAGTTTAGCACACAACCTACAATTTCGTTTAGACGGATGCTGCTTTTTCCGTCATACTAGAAAGTGAATGAAAGGAGGAGTGGACTATGTGGCTATATGTCGTCTCCATTCTCATCATCGTATTCGTCTTGGTCGCCTCGATCATAGTCATTTCAAAAGGATATGGCTATAAGGGCAACAAGGACGATATCGAAATCGATTATGATGAAATCAACCGAAAACTTCGTCACGAAAATGATGATGATTCATCCAACAAATGAACCTCTAAGACCATCATATCACGGTGGTCTTTTTAAATTCATTTCAAATACATGTTTTTTTTAGATGTTTTTGATTCAGTCACAAGGGTATATCCATATCATGGTTAAATACTATCTCAAGGGAGTGTTTATTATGGAACCGAATCTTCAACATGATCCACACGCAACGCACGCAGAACATCCGAATCGTCAGTTTGATCAGGAGGAATCATCAGGTCGTCAAGTTAATCTTGTCACAGGGATGTTAATCGGTGCCCTTGTCGGCGGACTATTGACGCTACTTAGTTCTTCGTCCCGTCAAAACACGAAACAAAGCTTACGTGGTGCGAAGGATTCCGTCTCGACACTCGCGTCTTCCATCAAGGAAGATCCGTCGGGCAAAGCGTCGCAAGTTATCAATCAGGTAAAGAGTGCTTCAAGTATCATCCAAGAAGTGGCGTCTGACGTTCAAAACGTCTATGACAAAGTGAACACAGAACTTGAAACAGTGAAGTCTGATGCTTCGACTGTGAAAGATACAGTCAATGAGACAAAAGGTGACCTGAGTTCTATCAGCAATAAAGTCGTCGAAGCGAAAGATGTCGCACTTGGCAAAGAAGAACCACCTGCTGAGCACGATGCTTCTAATCAACAAGCAAATGATGCTCAATCTTCTGAGGAAAAAAATAAAGGTGAAGGCATCTAATCGTTTGGTGTACTTCTTCATTCTCCCCGATGTGTTCAACACGTCGGGGTTTTTTAACGTAGGAATTGAACAAGAATCGCGACGCGTTCACGCATCCCGAAACGAAGGACACCTGAAAGAGGTGTCTCTGCCGGAATCGCGTCCGTCAGTAACCCCAGTTGTTTCGCCTCTTTTCGAGCGCGGTACAGATGAAAATCTGACGTGACAATTGAGACACGTCGGACATTCTTTGGTAATAAGTCTTTTGAATACTGTAGATTTTCCGTCGTCGATGTCGAACTGGACTCAAGAACCAGTCGCTCCGCTTCAATGCCAGACGCCACCATTCCGCGTCGCATCGCTTCTGCTTCCGAGATATCCTCATCCGGTCCTTGTCCACCACTCAAGATGAAGCGGACATTCGGGTGTTGTTTCCCATATGCGGCTGCCGCCTGAATCCGATTATGTAAGATTTGCGACGGTTTCTCCCCTTTGACACCTGCGCCAAGAACGATGACATACGGCGACGACCCATCCGCAAGTGGTCGTTCTCCTCTGTTGACGAAAATCCCGACACTGTACCAGAAGGCGACACAAGCGACGAGTCCTCCACCAACCATCCATTTGATATTTCGTTTGTTGAACGTGCGTTTAATCATCCCGTACGACCTTTCTGCTAAAAAATGGGTTACGGTATGCTGTACGAATGATGCTTGCAAAAAGTTTCAACCTGACGGGCTTTACCTCCAAAAAAATGCGATCTTCTCTGAATCGAGAACATCGCATTTTCCTATTGATTGACTCGTCATCAATTTCCCCAAATTGATGTCACGTATTCCGGATGATCAATGAATGGATTCCGGTTTTTTTGCCACTTCTCGAAGATGACGTCGTTACGACGCATTTCGAAGCTATCGACTGGATCAAGCTTATTCCATGCTTTCAGCGTCGATAATTTTCCATGTAATGGGTTCGTTCCATTGTTGACGTTTTCTGAGGCTTCGAGATCGATTTCTCCGCCACCTTCGTAACGAACTGCCATGTAGAAGATCATCCGCGCGATGTCACCTTTGACTCGGTTCGGTGGTTCCCACGAATCGCCATCACGGTAGCAATCGCATCCACTATATTTCGTACCGCCATTGTCGAAATCAAGATTCCCACGTGCGCTGTTGACGACGACATCTTCCGGACGCAAGTGATGCAAGTCTGTTCCCGGTCCGTTCGTCGTACCAAAGTCACCGTGCGACTTTGCCCAGACGTGTTCCCGGTTCCATTGACCGACATTTCCACCATTGCTACTTTTCGCAATCGATTTCCCCGTGTATAACTCGATAACGTTGTTCGCATTGTTTGGATCTTGATCCGTTTCTTTCAGTGCTGTCCATACTGTGTCGTATGACACTTGTGTATGGTTGTCGATGATATCGTGCAGCGATGCCTTCAACGCTGCCCCTGTCTTTCCTGCTGCCGGTAGATAGTACGCATCGATCGTCGATTGAGATGTAACCATCTGCGGACCTGCCGCTACTTGTTTTGGATCGACTGTTTTTGCAGTGACCGGTGTAAAGACGATTGACCCGAGCGCAAGTGTTGCGGCAAGTGCACCTGTGACCTTTGACTTCCAGTTCATGCGTGTTCCCCCTCGATTGGTATGTATGAAAACGGATGTTACACGCTCATTTTCACATCGAATCCATTCATGGTGGAAGATGGACGATAGACCTGCTTTTTTGAAGATGAGTCGTCGTTCAGATTCTTTATCGAAAGACAACGGTTAGATGGTCCTGATTTTTTTCGTCCAAGACATCAATTGCATCAAAATAATTCTTCGAAAGAAATATTCTAGGGTCAAAAGTCACGAACGAAAGACACTGACAAATAAGAATCCGGGACGATATTCCTTTCCTCTAAGGCTTCACTATAATGAATAATGCAAGCGTTTTCATAAATCATAAGGAGGTCTTTTCGTGAAACAAAAAGGATGGATTTTAGCAACCGTCGCATCCGCTGCATTTTTAGCGCCACTTGCGCAACCGATTGCAGTCGGTGCAACAGCTGACAATGGTACGATGATGCAGTATTTCGAATGGTATGTGCCGAATGACGGTAACCACTGGAACCGTCTCGGGAGTGACGCGACGAAACTGGATCAGCTCGGAATCACATCGGTCTGGATTCCCCCTGCTTACAAAGGTACCTCGCAAAATGATGTCGGATACGGCGCCTACGATCTATACGATTTAGGTGAGTTCAATCAAAAAGGAACGGTTCGTACGAAATACGGCACAAAGGCGCAATTAAAAACGGCGATCGGACAATTGCATACCGCTGGAATCGATGTCTATGGTGATGTCGTCATGAACCATAAAGGTGGCGCCGATTTCACGGAAGCCGTCACGGCAGTCGAAGTCAATCCGGGTAACCGTAATCAGGAAGTCTCGGGCGATTATCAAATCCAGGCATGGACGGGCTTCAATTTTGCAGCACGAAATAACCTCTACTCGAACTTCAAGTGGAAATGGTACCACTTCGACGGCACGGACTGGGATCAATCGCGTTCAAAAAGCGCCATCTATAAGTTCCGCGGTACCGGTAAAGCATGGGATACGGATGTCTCAACTGAAAATGGTAACTACGATTACTTGATGTACGCGGATCTCGACTTCGATCATCCAGAAGTCCAGCAAGAAATGAAGAACTGGGGCAAATGGTACGTCAACGAACTTGGTCTTGATGGGTTCCGTCTCGATGCCGTCAAGCATATCAAACATGGTTACTTAGCGGACTGGCTCGCGAACGTTCGTCAGACGACGGGCAAACCATTGTTCACAGTCGCAGAGTATTGGCAGAACGATCTCGGCACGTTGCAAAACTACTTAAGCCGGACGAATTA
>NZ_DJUM01000012.1:6179-34806 GCF_002440475.1 Exiguobacterium sp. UBA6282
CCTGGACAATCGCTTGAATCAACGGTTCAGTCATGGTTCAAACCGCTTGCTTACGCGATGATTCTGACACGTGAACAAGGGTATCCGTCGGTCTTCTATGGTGACTACTATGGTACAAAAGGTACGTCGAATCGCGAAATTCCAGCACTCGCTTCGAAGATTGATCCGTTACTCAAAGCACGGAAGGACTTCGCGTTCGGGAAACAAAATGATTACCTCGATAACCAAGACATCATCGGTTGGACACGGGAAGGTGTCTCGGATCGGGCAAAATCCGGTCTTGCAACAATCCTCTCAGACGGCCCTGGCGGTAGCAAATGGATGTACGTCGGCCTTCAGAACAAAGGAGAAGTCTGGACGGATATCACTGGAAACAACACGGCATCGGTCACGATCAACCAAGATGGCTACGGTCAATTCTTCGTCAATGGTGGTTCGGTCTCCGTCTATCGTCAACAATAAGCATTCAAAAAGGTCTTTTCCGTATGACGGGAGAGACCTTTCTTCTTCATTCAGCGAGACCGACACTCGATTTGATATGATCTTCTATCTCGATTGCTTGTAAGAGGAAATGCGCCACATCTGCACGATTGATTTGTTTTGCATCTTCCGGAACACCTGTATCTGCTTGACGATAAAGCCCCGTCAACGGACCGTTCAGTAAACGGAGTGGTCGGGCCACCGTATAGTTCAAATCCGCTTGTTGCAAAAGCGCGATCGCTTGGCGGTGATCCTTCAGTGGATTTTTCAGAATCCGCTGAGCGAGCATCCCTTGTACACCCGGTAATTCATCATCAACACCGGCAGACGCGACATAACCAATTCGGTCTACGCCCTGCTTTTTCATCGCTGTCACGATCCGGACGAGACTCCGTTCTAAAAAGCCACTGTATGCAAGACTCTCTGTGCCAAGAGCCGTCAGGACAGCCTCTTGCCCGGCAATAGCAGCTGTTACCGCTTCTTGATCGAGCACGTCGCCCTTTACGACTCGTAACCGTTCGTCATGTAGTGTCAGTTTTTCTGGACTGCGGACAAATGCTGTGACCTCATGCCCGTGATCAATCGCCTGTTTGACCAGTTCTTGTCCAGTTTGACCAGTCGCTCCAAAAATAATCAGTTTCATACGAAACATCCTTTCTCTTTCAAGATCCACTGATTCAATCATACCCTTACCACTTGAAAATGAATCGTCTCACCTTGTCTTTATTTTCAGAAAATTGTTTTTATTTGTTAACACAGTATGCTAAAATCTCCCTAAGTACATATGGATATTTTTTCCTTAAAAACAGGAAGGAGGATCGCTTGTGTTACGGCAACGCTTTATCATGTCGCTTGGTGTCATTCTAATTAGTCTGTTCTTGTTTCAAACTACCGCGACGTATATTTACACGCATTACATCATGCCGGATCCTTTTAAAAAGCCTTTGCTTGCAGAAACTGAAGCGAATGGCGAAATTAGTTTTAAAAACGGTCACTCACCTACTAACACAAAAGGCAAGATGCCTTTTGAACCAATCGATCCACGACCTGGTCCAAAAGAGCTCTGGAAATCCCTTAAAGCGGATGCCTCTGACTCCCCTTTTTCTTATCTACAATATGTCATTTTAATCAGCTTATTTAGTTTCATGGTCTGGAAACTCGTTCAGTCGCGTCGCGTGAAAAAACGGCGCAGGTCTACAGGAGACGTAACGGATGACGTTCCATTCGCTCAATCAATCTTTCATCCTGCTTCTTTAAGAAAATCATCTTATCTGTATGCATCGTATTCGTCTTCACGTGTCCGTGATCTCGTCATCCGTTTTGAGCAACACTTACCGCGCAGTCAGCAACGTCGTCCGAACGAAACGCTTGAAGACTGGTTACGTCGAATTGAGGTCCCTGTCGATTTTCAGTTGTATCGGAATATCCGCTACGGTGACATGTCGGAAACGATCGTCACGGACGATGAGATTCTACGCTTCGAACAACAACTAGCACGCTACTCAACCATTTGACCTTGGAGGGATTTCCTATGAAACTACAACAATTAAAAGATCAACTCAATTCCATCTATCTCGGTAAACCGGACGTCATCGATCTTTGTCTGACGGCACTCATCGCAGAAGGACATATTCTATTAGAAGATGTACCGGGAACAGGGAAAACGATGCTCGCCAAAGCGCTCGCTCAGAGCTTTGAAAGTGCCTTCTCGCGGATTCAGTTTACGGCGGATCTTCTCCCATCAGATGTCATCGGTTCGGATTTCTTCAACTTAAAGACACAGGAGTTCGAGAATAAACGCGGTCCATTGTTCGCGAACGTCGTCTTGATTGATGAGATCAACCGTGCTGTTCCGCGGACACAATCGGCATTGCTCGAAGCGATGGAAGAACGTCAAGTCTCGATCGGTGGAACGACCTATCAGATGCCCGCCCCGTTCTTCGTCATTGCGACACAAAACCCAATCGAGTCAGCAGGAACGTTCCCATTACCGGACGCCCAACTCGACCGGTTCATGGTCGCAATTGAAGTCGGTTATCCGGATTTCGAGAACGAACGGCGCTTATTGTCTGAGATTCTGACGAACGTCCGTCGGTCAGCTGTCGGCATCGCGTCAGGCGGTGACTTGATTTCCTGGCAGGAAGAGGCACGCCGCGTTCATGCATCACAAGACGTGCTCGATTACTTGCTCCATATCGTCCAAGCGACACGAAACCATGAACTCATTGAAGTCGGCGTCAGTCCGCGTGGAGCGATTGCATTACTTCGCGCCTCGCAAAGCTATGCGTTCTTGAATCAACGCGACTTCATCATCCCGGAAGATATCAAATATCTTGCAAAACACGTCCTGTCTCATCGCCTGACACTGACACTTGAAGGTGGAATCAAGACGACGAAAGCGGCTGTCTTGACGCATATTCTGGACGACGTGCCGGTTCCGGTCGAGATGGGGTGACGAATCATGCAGATTGAACGTTCCGTCCCGTTTTGGCTTGAACGCCGACTCTTTCCACTGTACGTCGCGATGACGTTCATCTTCCTCTTCATTCCACGTCTGTCGATCCTCGGTTTTCTGTTCGCCGCCTTGGCGACGATTCATTTCGTCGTCGGTCGAACAGAAAAACAGCTCCGACGGGACGTGGCAATCGAATGGAAGCATTATGAAGCGTTAATGTTCAACCAAGAACAGACATCGCTCCATCTACAAGTCTTCGGTGTCGAATCTTTAAGTCAGCTCGGACTCGAAGCGACGCTTCGTTTGCATACGGATGGTGGGGTCATCTTCCCGGAGATGGACCCGCTGCATCCGGCGACGTTTCATGCGGTGATTGACTCTGAAGACGCGGTAACAATACCGATTCAGACGGTTCGCCGCGGACCGGCGGAGTTCGATGAGATCATCTTGACGATTCGTTTGCCTTGGAAGATGGGCGTCTATCTCTTTACGTTCGATACGTATCCGTCGTTTACAGTCTTACCGTCCTTGACGGCGCAGGCGACGCCGCTTCTTTTACAGCGTTTACGGATCGGCGATCGACCAGATCGGTACTCGCCACTCAAGAACAAGCTCGTTCAGCTTGGTGCAAAACCCTATACGGCAGAACCGTCAAAAGAGATCGATTGGTATGCGACAGCGAAGACCGGTCGATTGCAGGCAAAAGTGTTCGAAACGAGTAATCAGGATACATTTACGATTGCCTTGAATTTATCGGCACCAAGCGGTTACGGGCTCCATCAACAATTCGAGACATTCATCGAACAAGCAGCGTTCCTGATCAGTGAATTAATCAAGGAAGGCTGCAAGATCGAACTATTTCTCAATCGTCTCGACGGAGCGAACCGAATGACGCATCTTTCGCTACAAGAAGGCCAACCACAATTAAAGCATGTCTTAATGACCCTCTCGACGGTCTCGACGCGTGATTCGTTCATCGCGACGCAACATTTCGAACGCTACGTGCTTCGCCGTAAGCATATGAATAGTCAGTTGATTCAAATTGGGAATGACCGGATCCTCGCCATCGGTTGAGGACCCTAAAGAAAGGAGTTTCTCACTTCATGGCTTTTATCGCCCGAAAATCGATGCAGCTCATCGTGGCTTTTTTTGTCTTGATTGCGATCAGCGCCCTTCCGGCGCTCGTCGCACAAATGAAATTCAATCCAGCAAGCTACATAGAAGGTCTGAAACAGCAATTCGCTCAACTAGCAAAGCTTGATGAGATCACTTATTTTAATGTGTCTGCTCAAAAAGAAGTCTTATTACTCCCTTCTTTACAGCCTTATATTCAAGAGACGTTAATCATCTTTACAATAGCAATGATCGTTTCCGCGATCAGTGCGATTCTTTACGCCTATCTGTTTTATCGAAGTGGTCGACGAACACGGACACTATTGAAACAGGCGACACGCACACTTGAGATGGTTCCAGACTTATTTTGGATCATTTTTTCGCAATTCCTCGTCATCTATTTATTCAAAATGACAGGATATAGCAAAATCGAGATTGCAGGAACATATGCTGACTCGATTCGTTTCTTACCGATTACCACCTTAACGCTGACAACATTATTTTTCTTTATCAAATGGCTGACGACACAAGTACTGGAACAAGAATCTGCACCGTTCCTTGAACTCGCAAGGGCAAAAGGTATTCAGCCAACCGCTCTTTTCTGGAAACATTTACTTCCGACGATGGTCTATCGGTTTTATTTATTTTTCAGAGCCAATATTATTACAATTCTATCAAGTTTGTTAATCATTGAGTACACTTTTCAGGTCCAAGGCCTGTTTCGTTTCGTTCTTCAATTTGGGCAAATGCCGATTTTAATGGTCGTCTTGTTCTTAATCTATTTACCAATCTTCATCATGGATTTACTTGCAGAATGGTTGATCCCGAGCGCCTGGAAAGGAGGGATTTGATGCGTCGCACCCTAATGCGAGATCCTGTCTTCTGGCTATGTCTATTTTTGCTCACCGTTTTACTGATCCTAAGTTTCGGAAATACGATCTTACGTGATGGTCAAGTTGATAAAATCTCGAATCGTTACGCTGAAGATGGCACATTTCTTGCTACGTCTCCCTTAAAACCGTCAAGTGATCAATGGCTAGGTACGGACCGTTCCGGCAACGACCTCTTTCAATTGATGATTGAAGGGTTCAAGTGGACGGTCGGTATTTGTATCCTCGTTGCTCTTAGTCGGATGTTTCTTTCACTGGTCATCGCGATTCCGCTAGCTTTTCGAACTGCTCGTGTCAATCGATACTTGAAACTTATTCTTGATGGGTTTTTAGTTTTACCACTGTCTCTCGTTTCTTTACTGCTTTTATTTTCATCTCTTGTTTTCATAGATTCGACGGTGGTTCCATCATTATTCGATCGTGTCTCGTTTGAATTGATCATCCTGATTTTACTCGGTCTACCTTCGTTATCACTCTACCTGATTGCTGAGACTCGTCAGTTGCTTAGTCAAGAGTTCATGATAGTCGCCCAGACGCTTGGTGGTAGTCCATGGCATCGTTTCAGACGCCATATTTTGCCACACCTCATTCCAACGTTGATGATCGTCTTCATGCAACAATTCATCCAAACGCTAATGTTGCTGATCCATTTATCGCTCTTAGGTATTTTCTTCGCCGGAACAGTCAATTTATATGAGGGTGTCATGCCAACGATCTTTGAGTGGTCCTCGATGTTCGGCTATTACTACAACCAGTTTTCAGCGACGTCGTGGCTCAACCATATGTTCCTCGTTCCACTGATTGGACTAGCATTGATTGTCTTCTTCAGCAATCTATTCATGAGTCGACTCGAACGGGCTTTCCGATTCCGCCAGCAACTAAAACCAATCAAGGGGTCGGCATCTCGTGCTCAAGACGAAGCTGCCGCGACGTCGATGGTTGATCCCTTTACACTCGTTGCCCGGAACTCCCGTCACGATTCTGATTGACAATCCATTTTTTTCCTCTTACACTAGAAAAAAACACGAAATGAGGGCGTCCAATGTAAGTCATTCTGAATTCTCACTCCTAACTAAATACGTACGATATGGAGGTCATTCAGAATGAACCGGTTTACGCTTTTATTGGTCAGTCAATGGATTGCGAATGCGGGAGATGCGCTCTATATCGTCTCCCTGATCGCGATGATCTATCAAACGACAGGGCAAGCGAGTCTCGCTGCCCTGTTTCCCGTTCTCGTCACAGCAGGCATGACAGGAAGCGGCTTCTTATTCGCCCAAGTCGCTCAACGTGTTCCCCATGCCTCCTTGTTGTTCGGCAGTCAACTCCTCAAGACGATTCTCTTAGGCATCATCTGGGGACTTGATTTACCACTGCCACTTATCCTCGCACTCGTTGGATGTATCGCTTTCTTCGACGGATTTGCTCGTCCGATCGAAAGTGCCTTCATCCCTCGACTGTGTCAGGATGTCCAAAAGGCTAACAGTCTCGTACAAGGTTCGAATCAAGTGATTCAGCTCATCATGTGGCCGCTCGGCGCCATTCTGGTCAGCTGGTTATCGCCGCTTTCCGTCTTGTCCGTCTCGGCCGGTCTGTTTTTAGGTGCGAGTCTCATCAGCTATCTGTTCTATCGAAGCGTCCGCTCTCTACCCGACCCTTCGATGGAAGGGGAAGACGTTTCCTTCCGGTCGAGTATTCGCTACACGCGAGCGCATCCATTCGCGAAAGCCAACACGTATCTCGTCGGAATCGATGCGTTCGTCAGTACGGCTTGGATTTCTGCTCTGTTCCTCGTCTACATCGATACACATTTCCAGCTATCGGAACGCTGGTGGGGCATTCTAAATGCCTTCTATCTGCTGAGCATGATCGCCGGTAGTTACATGATGTTACGTCATCGTGGAACGCGTTCGTTGCTTTATCGCAGCATCGGCTTTTCGATTGTTGCGACCTTCTTGTTTGCTTTCGCTCCAATCGTCACACTTGCCGTGATCGCTTGTCTGATCCAAGGGTTTGCGAGTCAAGTCCGGGCGATTGAGCTGAATACGTTGTTGCAAAAGACGACACCACTCGAACGGTTACCGTATGTCTATAGCGTGCAACAAACCGTTTATGCACTCTGTTTCTGCCTCGGCAGTCTATTGTTCGGATGGCTTGCCGATGTGTTTGCGATCGAGCTTGTCTATGCGCTCGCAGGAGCCCTCTCCTTGTTGATGTGGCAACCGGCTCGCCAGCTATTGGCACATTCCTCTCAGGAGCAACGACACGTGTCGTAATAAATGACAGTCAAAAGGACAAAGGTCAATGCACCTTTGTCCTTTTTTTGATTCAGTTCTGACGCGTGCGCGTCACACTATACAACAGAAGCAACATAAGTGAGACGAGACCGAGCGCGGCATAGGTCATCTGAAGCGAGAAGACACGTTCGACGAAGACGAACAGCGTACCGGTTCCAAGCACAGCTAAACGTTCAATGACTGAGATCAGCGACGTAAACGTTGCGCGTCCATTTGTCGGCGCAACATCTTGGATAACCGTGGTCACATAAGGCTCAGCCCAGCCATAGCACAAGTACAGCATACCGAGTAAACCGATACTGACGAGCGGAGAGGCAACCGACAATCCGGCAAGACACACGATATAGATCATCGCCCATCCGACGGGCGATCGGAACCGAGATAAGGACGCACCAATCGCCTGCATGATTTGGAATAACACGAAGACGAATCCGAAATGGACCATCGGTATCGTTTGATCCCGTAGATAGAGTTGCCAAAACTCATCAACGAAATCAATCGTCGCCCCGTATAACAAGACAAGACAAAGAATTCGGACGTAGACGCGTCGAAACGAAAAACCGTTTAGCAATGTCTTTAATGAACTCGTCTCTCCGTCTTGTTCTCGCGCTGCTTCCTTTAAGAAAAACGTCAGGAGTACTGTTCCGAGCAAAATCCACCATGACACGTGATAGTGCCAAATCAAGTCTACCGATCGCACAGCGTAACTTCCGACAAGTGCCGCAAGTCCTGATGTCAATAAACCACTAATTGAAATCACTCGCCAGACCGTCTCGAATCGCTCTTCTATCCTTTGCATTCGCAATGTTTCATAGACGTGGGCTTCAAGCGCTCCACTAAGTGCTGCGCCACCGATGCCGGCAAGGACCATCGCCAAGAGGAAGGCAGGTAATGAGTAGGCTTCAAGCAACACCGTAAACGATAACCACTCACATACGAAACCAGCCAGAATGAACGGCTTTCTGCCCCACCGATCGGATAACAAACCGAATGGAACCTCACCAATCAACATGACCCAAGCAAAGACGATTTCTGCGATGACGACGTCGGCAATGCTCATTCCCCGGTCTTCCCAGTAAAAGCGCTCAATCACATACGCTGGAATGAACGAACTACTGGCTTCGATCAGGATCCAAAGCATGAGTGATCGTCGGACTTAACAAGGCCATCTGCTTCGCCGCATCTCCTCACTTCCTTTCTATTTGGTAGTAGTTAATTCCCGTTTTGCAGATGAAACCAACAAAAAAACGCCCTTTGATTAAAAAATCAAAGAACGCTTTTGACATTAACATTCATCTGCCGATTCCGTGACCGGTACGACGGACTGGACGATCGGTAGTTCGACGATGAACGCGGATCCGACACCTTCCGTTGATTCGACATGAATCATTCCTTCGTGCGAACGAACGATTTCCTGACAAATCGCAAGACCAAGACCGGTACCGCCGATTTTTCGACTATCCGAATTATCGACTCGGTAAAACTTACTAAACAGTTGTGGTAACGCGTGACGCGGAATGCCGATTCCCTCATCTTCGATCTTCAGCTGGACACGATCTTCGACTTGACGCATCGTGATCGTGATTTGACCACCATCCGGTGAATACTTGATTGCATTGTTGATCAGGTTCGTGAACAGCTGACGCATTTTTTGTTCGTCAGCATGAATCCGCCCCGTCGTCGTTTCTTCAAAATCAAGGACTAGCTCGTGATCTTTTGCCGAAGCCGTATGGAACTCGACCGTTTCCTGAATGACTTTCGTCAAATCAAGCGGTTTGAAGTCATATTGTTGCTGACTCGATTCCATGCGCTGGACATCGAGGAAGTCGTTGACGAGGTTCGTCAACCGTTCGGTTTCTGCATGAATCGTCTCGAGATACCGTTGACGTTTTGATTCCTGGACGTCGCGCGCGAGCATCAATTCCGTGTAGCCGTAAATCGAGGCAAGCGGTGTCCGCAACTCATGCGAGACGGTCGAGACGAATTCCGATTTCATCCGGTCGATTGCTGTCTCTGCCGTCACGTCACGTAAGACGAGCATCGTACCGCGGAAACAACCACCGTAATGAATTTCCTCTGCATACAGCGTGACGAATCGCTCTTCCTTGTTCAAGGACAACGCCAAGCTCTCCGTCGGAATTTCCTGACTGCAGACATGATCCATGTAGGTTAAGAACGCCTCATGTTGATCGACTTGCACTGCCAACTCTTCGATTTTGACGTCGAGCGTCATCAATCCTTCTTCCGCCACTTGATCGTGCGCCGGATGATGGAATAAAGCGAGCAATGGTTTATTGGCAAAAATCGTCTCTCCTTCGATATAGATGACCGCTTCCCGAATCGAATGGAGAAGTTTGGACGTCTTTTCCCGTTCTCGTTCGACTTCTTCAAAGACACGCATCCGGAGCAAGGAGAGTGCCAATTGACGGGAGAACGACCAGATTTCGTTCGTCTGCTCTTCCGTAAAGGCATCCCGGTAACGGACGAGATAAATGCTTGCAATCATTGTGTTCGTCGCTGGATCCATCACCGGTACGACGATTTCGTACATCGCGTACGGATATGGGAGCGGATGATGACTCGCGACTTGTTTCGTCGAGCGAACAGCACGCTTGTTTTGACGTGTGCGTTCGAGTAATGACGTCGAAGCATGTAATAACTGGTGCTCCTGAGCTTCCGTCATCCCGTAAGAGACGAGATCCGTATAGCGGTCTTGCTCTAGGAAGACGATTGCTCCGAGCTCCGCATCGGTGATCGTAATCAATTTTTCGATGATCGCCGGATACGCCGTCAACGTTTCGCGAGACGCAAGAGTCTCGGTCAACTCATTGCGATAACGCAAATGGGTCTCGTTACGTAACGTGATGTCGAGTGCTTCTTCGAGTTCTTCCTGTTGCGATTGAAGTTCTTCTTGCTGGGCAATTAATTCTTCCTGTTGACTTTGTAGTTCGTCGTTACTTGCGACGAGTTGATGTTTTTGCCCGGAAATGGCGGCTGCCATCTGGTTGAACGTCGTCGTCAACTCACCAATCTCATCTTGACGATTCGTGATGACGATCGGTGTCGCATCCTCACCTTTAGCGAGTCGTCCACTTTCCCGGTTCAACTGACGCAACTGACGCGTCAAGCGGCGGACGAATGGTCGGACGAAAACGAGAGTAATCAATAAGAGGATTGCAATATTGACGGCTCCGAGAATTTGCGACGAGTTGACTTGTTTACCAAGCTGCTCTTGCGCCGCCATCTCTTGATCGTTTAAGGAATTACGATATTTTGTGAAGACCGTCTCCATATCAACGATACTTGAACTCATATCAGCCGCACTCTTCGTCTTGATGTTGAACTTCCGCTGTGGATCGAGTGGTTTTGATTTCGTAACCTTTCCAAGCGTCGGCATCTTCAAGAACGGTTCCGTCACTTTGCCGTCTTTTTTCGCCGCGACATAATTGACGAGGCTCGGCATGACGCGTTGGGTATACGCTGTATAGAGTTCCCGTGCGTCCGTTGCATACTGCCGTTCTTCTTTGAAGCGTGCATTGCGCTCGAACCATGTCGTTTGTCGATTGATGCCATTTTTCTTTGCTTCGATTTCTTTTAACATCTCTTCGTCACCAAGCAAGACGAAGCCACGCATCTCGTACTGCATGCTTTGCCATGATTCGTACAAATCGGTCGCCCGTGTCCGATGTTCGTTTAACATCTTTAATTCTTGGCGTGATTCATCCACCTGTTGTTTCGTATATAGGTAGACACCACCTGTCGTTAGCAGCAGTGTCAGAAAAATCACATAAAACGCAGACATGATTTGCCGTCCAATCGTTCGATTCAGCCATGTTTTCATTAAAGGAATTCAACTCCTTTCCCTTTATCTTTCTCCAGCAATAAAGGTATTCCCGTCCATTCATTGTAAACTTTTTTCAATCGATACACAGCATTCTGCTCAAAAAGATTTCAATTTCATACAACTTTAATCTAAATCGTTGTATATGACAATTAGATGTCACGATTCAATCGTTTCCAACAAAAAAAGAGCCCAGCAGGACTCTTTTCAATGATGATGGTGGTGACTATGGCTCCGAACTGGCTGTTCATCCGCTAAATGATCCGCATCCAAAATGCCAAGTCGTAAATACTGGGCTAAGACTTGTTTTTCAGTCGTTTCAGAAATCTGATCTGCTCCTTGAATGAGCCTTAAAATACCGGTCGCAATCCGTAACGGTTCAAGGTTCGTCTTTTCCACCGGAAAACTTGTCAACGTTTCTAAGTAAGCGACGTAATTCAGTGCATCCGATTCATTCGGACTGACGAGACGCGCCGCATGCTCGCGCAGTTGTTGCGTCAATGAATTCGTTGAGATTCCCTTTGAGGCTGCAGAGATAACTCCGAACAGAATGAACCCGATGATGAGAACAAAAAATCCGACCATGAAAATCGGCATGCCCGAGAAGAAGCCGTCGCCTCCCAATTCGCTTTCCATGAATGCTACTGTGAACATGATGAGCCCTCCAAATGAATAGAATAATAACGATCACTTATCCTACGTTATCCTCTTCAAGAAAGTTTCACCTAGTTAGGTAGTTTTTGTAATTCGGCTTGGAACCAGTCTTCAACGAAGAACCGTTCCGTCTCCGTCTCGATTTGATACGAATACAACACCTCAAAGTCACCCTCTGTCAACATCGGTAACGTCAATTCGCGTACGAGTTGACGTAACTCCTCCGTCAGTTCAGCTTCATAGCGGATGAATCCATCTTCCCGGTGCTCGACTTCCGTCAAGTATGGGAGGAGGATATGCTTGCCGAATGATTGTGGATCATCGATGACTTCTGCTGTCACACCGAATAGTTCTTCTGCTTCTTCGACGAGTCCTTCTGCCGACTGTACCTCGATATGATCCGGAAACCAGACCGTCAAGCGGCGCCCTTCCTGTAAAAGTCGTTCAAAGACAGGACGAAACGTTTGATTTTGAATCAGTTCGTATTGCATCAGTCTTCCCCTTTCGTGAATTCAAATTTTAATTGATCGCGTTCGAGATAAAGCATCGCCTTAAACTGGCGCGCATTTTTTTTCATCTCGAGTGGCTTTGTTTTTTGTCCAGCGAGTACCTTTTTGACTTCCGTTTGCGTCAGTCGGGCACCAAGGATCGTTTTCGGTAACGTAAAGCCACAGTTGTTCTTTTGATATCCACTGCAGCCATAGAACTTCCCACGATCAAGAACCGCTGATTGACACAGTGGGCATGGCCCGACCGGACGATTCGTCGCACCACGCGGGTACTTACTCTTGACTTGCGTCGGATCAACAGCGAGTTGTTCGATCCGTTGCTTGGCATCAACGACGAGATGCTCCGACAGTTTCTTCGCCTGTTCAATGAACTGGGCGGCAGACGCTTCCCCTTTACCGATTTGCTCGAGACGGCTCTCCCACTTCGCTGTCATCTCTGGCGAAGCAAGAATACTCCCCGTCACGGCATCGATCAATATCCGACCTTTTGGCGTCGGATGAATCTCTTTTTTGACGAGTTTGATGTATTCCCGCCGTTTTAGTCCGTCGATGATCCCGGCACGGGTCGCTTCCGTCCCGAGTCCCTCGACTTCCTTCATAATCGCTTGCAGCTCATCTTCGAGTAATTTACCAGCTGTTTTCATGCCGAGGATGAGTGTCCCTTCCGTATAGCGTTTCGGCGGCTCCGTTTGTTTCTCGAGCAGACGACAGCCTTTGATCGGCATCTCTTGTCCTCGTTCGACGGCTGGCAATTCGACTTCCTTTGATTCGATTTGTAAGACTTGTTTAAAGCCCGGATCAATCGTCCGACTGCCGCGTGTCAAAAAACGGTCCATCTCACGCGTCGTCACGATTTCCGTCTTCTCCGAGACGGCGTCCGGTGCAAAGGCAGCAAGGAAACGGCGAACGATTAAATCGTAGACTTGCGCATCTCGTCCAGAGAGCTTCGCGACGGCACCCGCCTCTTCTGTGGGAATGATCGCATAGTGGTCGCTGACCTTTGCCGGATTGACGTAGCGTTTATCGTTTGCCGGATTGTTCGTCAGGACATCCTTGATTGGACTATATTCCGCTTGTTTTAATAACCGATCAAGAATGACTGGGAACTGTCCCGCTTCCTCTTTGGTCACGAAGGACGAGTCTGTTCGCGGATAACTGATCCAACCACGGATATAGAGTTTTTGCGCGATATCGAGCGTCTCTTTTGCACCGAGACCAAACCGTCGGCTCGCTTCGGTTTGTAAGAGCGATAAACTGAACCAAAATGGCGGTCGTTCCGTCTGCCGTTTTTTCTCGATGGAGGCGACGATTCCGATTCCTTTCGTCCGATCCACGATTGCTTGTGCCTGTTCCCGATCACTCAGCTTCGTCTGTTTCTGCGCATTGATATATTTTCCTTTGTATCGCGTAAAATCCGCCTCGACTTCATAATATGTCTCCGGTCGGAAATCCTCGATCTGTTTTTCCCGTTCGACGATCAGTGCAAGCGTCGGTGTCTGGACTCGTCCGAGGGAAAAGACGTCGGCGATGCCCTTCTTCTTCAGTAACGTCGTATACGCACGGGACGCATTCATCCCGATCAGCCAATCGGCGCAAGCGCGACTCATCGCCTCATGGAAGATGTTCTCTGTTTCCTTTCCATCAAGCAGATTCGCAAACCCATGGTCAACGGCTTGAGGCGTCAAACTCGAAATCCAGAGTCGTTGCAGTGGTTTTGCGTTGTTCGCGAGACGTAAGATCAATCGGACGATTGCCTCTCCCTCTCGCTCGGCATCCGATGCTATAATGATGGAAGTCGTCGTCCGCTCATTCAATAATTTTTTGATGACTTGGTACGGTTTACTTTTACCTTTTGCCAGTCGGTAATCAAATCGTTCCGGGATAATTGGCAAATGGTCATAGTTCCATCGTTTCCACTTGGCGTCATAATGCGCCGGCTCCTGCAGTTCGCATAAATGTCCAACCGCGTAGGCGAGTTTTGCCCCTTGCGGAAATCGGTCACACGGTTTGATTTCGATGTAGCCGTCCCGCTTCACAGACGGATACGGAGCTGCCAGTTTTTCAGCTTGTTTTGGTTTTTCAGCAATGATCAATTGCACACGCTTCACCCTCATTTCCTTACTTCAGACATGTGGAGGTACCCATGCCCTATTTTACGTTATTCATGGCTTTATTCTTTATTTCAACATCGGCAATCTTCGTCAAATGGGCGGAGACCCCGATCGAGGCTGTCGCCTTTGTGTGCATGCTGTTCTCGACCTTATTGTTGCTCCCACTCATTCGCTTGAAGGAACTTTTGCAACTCAGTTCGTCGACGATTCGGCATATGCTATTAAGTGGCATTTTGCTCGCCGGGCATTTTTGGCTGTGGTTTCTCTCTCTTGATTATACGACAGTTGCGAGCTCAACGCTCTTCGTGACCGCAAGTCCGATTTTTGTCCTTGCCGGTAACGCGTTATTTTTCAAACAACACCCGTCGCGCAAGGCACTCCTGTTCGTCGCTGTCGCCTTGTTCGGTGGCGGTCTCGTCGCTTACGGAGATATCGCCGTCGGCATGCGCGCCTTGATCGGGGACGGTCTTGCTTTGCTCGCAACGATTTTAGTCGCTGGTTACTGGTTGCTCGGTCAACACGTCCGCACAAGCGTTTCGACGAATCTCTATTCGTTCGGTGTCTACGCTGTCGCGTCGCTCGTCTTGCTTTTGTTATCATTGATTCAATCAACGAATCTCGTCGCTGCGTTCCAACAAGACTGGTGGCTGTATATTCTTCTTGCCGTCTTCCCAACGTTACTCGGTCACAATTTATTCAACTGGGCGCTCGCTCGTGTCAGTGCCAGTATCGTCAGCATCACGATCCTTGGTGAAGCGGTTTGGGGGATGATCTTTGGGTATTATCTGTTTAACGAGAAGTTAACATGGATTCAAATCACCGGTGCTGCTTTACTCTTGATTGGAATCGGATTGTTCCTCCGACGCAATGAACGTGATATTCGTGAACAGCTCGCCCATCGTGAAAGTGCCACTAGTCAATCTTCCTCATGACAAAAGCGAACCAGGATGATCATCATCCTGGTTCGCTTTTTCGTTACGATCGTGGATCGTCAGGTCGAACTTTCGGTAAACGCCATGTCATCGCGAACGCGAGAATGGCACAAACGACTCCACCGATGAAGACGTAACGTAATCCATGTGATAACGCGAGTTCTGCCGCATACTGCACGTCCTGTCCGAACGTTTTTGCCGTACTCGATTGGAAGAATGGATCAATCGCGTACCCTGAAAGCGTGTCCGACGCTGCAAACGAGCGAAGGATTGATAGGTTGAAGATCGTACCGAAAATCGCAACACCGAGCGTCTGTCCCGTCGTACTCAAGAACGAGTTGACGGCCGTCGCTGAACCACGAAGTGACCAATCGACGGATGTCTGCAAGACGACCATGAAGACGGGTTGCGAGAGACCAAAACCAATTCCGATCAGCGAAACGGCAAGATAGATAAAAACATCACTTGATTCGCGCGTGATCAACGATAAAATTACTGTACCGACGATCAGCAGCCCCATTCCTGTCATCGTCCGGTACCGGGGTGAGGCGACACCAATCGTCCGTCCACCGATGATGGCGGTCAGCGTCCAAAAAAGCGACAGTGGCATCAACATGAAACCAGCTTCGGTCGGACTCTTCCCGAGTACCCCTTGGGCAAAAATCGGAATATACGCTGACATCGAGACGAGCACCCAGGCGGAAAAGAAGACCGCTAAGTTGATCACGAGAATGACCGGATGGCGAATGACTGCTGGTGGCAAGAGTGGATCGCTCGCCTTTTTCTCGACCCGATAAAACGTGAACAATAATACGAAACTAATGAAAAAGCTCGCTAGAATGATCGGCCGCAAGAACGTCTCCGACTCACTGCCCGACAATAAACCGTACAGAAACGCACTCATCCCGAGCGCAAACAATAAGGCACCCCGGTAATCGATTTTCCGCTCCGTTTCCCTGACCGTCTCTTTGTAGTAAACGACGATCATGAAAAACGATAATAAGGCAAACGGTACGTTTAGTAAGAAAATATACCGCCACGAAAGCGATTCGACGAGGAATCCACCGACAAGTGGTCCCGCGACACCCGAAATCCCCCACACGGCACTGAGCACTCCTTGGATTTTCCCTCGTTCCTCATATGTATACAAATCACCGATGATCGTCATCGCGATCGGCAATACAGCTCCTGCCCCGATTCCTTGAACGGCGCGGAAAACGATCAACATCTCCATCGATTGAGCGAGTCCACAGGCTAACGAAGCGACGGTAAAGACGCCGATCCCGAATAACAGAACCCGTTTTCGACCATATAAATCTGCCATTTTGCCGTAAATCGGTGTTGATACCGCCATGAACAACAAGAACCCAGCAAAGATCCAACTGACTAATTTCGCCCCGTTCAATTCACTCGCCATGACAGGTGTTGCTGTTGCAACGATCGTCCCCTCAATCGCGGCTAAAAACGTCGCGAGCAACAAGGCGACGGTTACTTTTTTCCTCATTTGTTCCACTTCCCCTCTACTGTTCTATCATACTGGTTGAACCAGTGATAAGAAAAGTAAATGCTTATGAAACAGGATTCGCGGGAACGGTATGGAATGGTATACACTAGTCTCAGATTCACGATTTCGAATGGAGGAATGTCCTATGTTACGAAAAACGGCACTGATTACCGGTGCATCGGGTGGAATCGGACTGGATCTCGCTGTTCTCGCGGCGCGCGATGGTTTTGATTGTGTCCTTGTTGCCCGCAATGAGAAAAAATTGAAGGAGCTTCAACAGGTCCTTGAAAAACGCTATCAGATCAAAGTCTATGTATTCGCTGCTGATTTATCACTAAGCGACAGCGTTGATCGTCTCGTGCAATACTTAGAGGAACAAGAATTGACGGTCGATCTATTGTTCAATAATGCCGGCTTCGCCACGTCGGGACGCTTTGCGGAAATCGATCCAACAGAAGACATTAACTCGATCCAGGTCAACGTCGTCGCCTTGACGGATTTGACGAAACGTCTCTTACCAGGAATGGTTGAACGTGGCTTCGGACGCATCTTGAATGTCGCATCCGTTGCTGCCTTCATGCCAGGACCATACATGAGTGTCTACTATGCAACGAAAGCCTATGTCCTGTCGTTCTCGGAAGCACTTGCGACAGAAGTCGACGGCTCGGGTGTCAGTGTGACTTGTCTCTGCCCAGGACCGACCGATACGAACTTCTTCGACCGGGCGAACATCACGCTACCGTTCAAGAGTATGCCGTCACACCTCGTCGCATTCGCTGGGTACCGTGGCATGCTCAAAGGACGCCGTGTCGTCGTTCCAGGTGCGAGCAACCGCGCCATGGTTTCCTTGTCTCGTCTCTTGCCACGCCGTCTCCTGACAGAAATGACAGGTCGAATTCAAGATCCTGCTCGCCAGCAAGAATCCTCGACAGAAGAAGATCTCCTGTACGCGAATTCATGAAAAAACGGAAGAGCCAGATAGCTGGTTCTTCCGTTTTTGTATTTACGCTTCGCGATGACGAAAGCGTCGCGTCACATAACGTTTGACGCGATCAAATGTCATCGTATAATGATACAGATAACGAACGACGAGCGCACCCGTGATTGAGACGAGGTACCCCGTCGATAAGACGAGTAACCAGGAAACAATCGCGAGGAACCATGAACTCTCGAATCGTAAATATTGCCATTGTAATCCTTCTGATGAGGTAATCAACATGGCGCCCGGGAAAACGGAGGCAGCGAGTAAGTAACAAGCGGCGTAGCGTCCTCTAATAGTACCTTTCATCAACAAAATACTACCAAACACTAAGCCGACGCTCGAGACGATGAGTAACATGACGACATAAGCAAGCGAAATCGATGATCCCAGCATATGCCTTCCCTCCTGTTCGGTATGTTACTATTCTGTACCCCTCTTTTCATCGAATGAATGCAAAATTCGTAAAAAAATCGGAAACAATATCCAGATGAATACCGCGTTACTGAATCCATGAAGTAAGTCAAACGTTCCCCCGGTCACAAGTAATGTCAAAAAGGCTTGCCACGAGAACCCGGTTAATACCAAGAAACCGAGATTGCTCACCCATCCATATAAAAAGCCAGCAAAAAAACCATACCCGGTCAATACGATTCGGGATCGAAGAAACGGAATGAATCCTAAACTGGCAATCGTTGCATACGCCAGCGCCTGAAAGAGGACGAACGGACCGCTTCCTAAAAATAAACTCGTCAATACGACGACGAGCATCCCAGAGATAGCACCGGCGATTGGATGAACGAAGACGGCTACTAATAAGACGATGGCCGTTGCCGGCTGAATGTTCGGCAAACTGGAAAACAACAAACGTCCAACGATTGCCGCTGCCGTCATGATAGCGATGAACCGTAATCGTTGATCTGTCACCTGAAGTCTCTCAAACATGATCAAGAACAAAGAAACGATCAGAACCGTTACGACGATCATACGAACAACCGACTTTCTTGTAAAAAGTGCTTCGTTGGTCCATCGAAAGCCACTTCTCCGTGCACGAGATAGATGATCCGCTGTGCTGCCCGAATTAGAACTGGATCATGCGTCGCCATAACGATCAGATTCGTTGGATTCTGCTTCCACGATGCGACAAAATCCATTCGTGCGCTGTCATCAAGTCCAGCCGTCGGTTCATCAAAGTAATAGCTGTCTTTACTCCATTCGATACCGTCCAAGAGACGTTTTTTTTGCGTCGTAAAACTACCGCTTCGATTGTCTAATGGCGCAAGCATCGGATGCGCTGGTACATAATGCGTCTCCCCCGACCGCCGGACTTTTCCGTATAGCGGTCGCTCGACACCGAGCGCGAGCCGGAGTAACGTCGATTTCCCACTACCATTTGCACCAATGATCGCAATCCGTTCGCCTTGATGAAACGACAATTTTTCTGTCACGAGTGCATAGCGTGTCTGTAACGGATAACGGTGTTGGACGTTTTCGATCCGATTCAGGACACGACCTGTCAGTTCAGTGGCGCGACTCGTGATCGCCAAGTCGGATTGGATCGTCATCGAGCAATGGATCTGACAACCAAACCGTCGTTCGATTTCTTCAAGCAATCCCATTAATCGCTTGCGTCTGACATGATCAAGAAAGAGAAACGGTTCCGACAAAAAAAGTGTCTTCGGTGACGAAGACAAGGCATGACCGAGTCCGACGAGCTGTTGTTCCCCAGCCGAAAGTTCACTCGACTCCGCTTCAAAAAAGGCTTCTAAGCCAAGTAAGGTCGCGAGTTCTCCGGCTCGAAACAAGGAGACGGTCGCAAGCAAGTCCCGGACACGTCCATGTAGGAGGCGCTCTGGTGTCAAGACCGATTGATCATGTTCGATTGCCTGATGTCGCAGTCGCTCTTCTCGATCGTTGTCGGTATACATGATAGGCATCCCGCATTCCTCCCTTTGTAACTAATAATGATATTGGTAGCAACAGAGCCGAAGCGATTGCCCATGATGTGAAACAAAGCAGGACTCCCATTGTTAGCAGGACTCCGGTCTGAACATCCCGTCGCGCGAACGGTCGTAAACGAGACGGTGCCGCTTCGATCGGGATGATATGATAGGCCGCCATCCGTTCCAGACGAATGCCAAGCGACGCATCAGGATGACTCATCTTAACCTCCGGCCAAGTCCGTAAAAACGAGGGAATTAGTGCCAGCACCATACCCGTCAATCGTGTTAGTCGGGGTAGGAAACGAAACAACGGTCCCATCTGATCAAGTCGAACTAATGTGAAGATCCATTGACTTGAGGTGACGAATAATGTCACCTGGATCGTCGTTTCGTATATGGCAAACGAATCGATGCTTGCTCCATATAAGAGTGGTACACACATCATGACGGCATAGAGAGCAGGAAGTAAGAGATATCGAAAAATAGTCCGCTCTTGAACGAATAAGAACAAGAGTAGATGATAGACCACGATGATCGTTTGATCGTGTGTGAGGACGAATGGAATCGTAATCATCCCGATGAAAAAGAGAGCGACGTTCACTGGGTGAAGTCGCTCCCGTTCTGGTTTACTCAAAATAAGCCATTGCATCTTTTTCAAACCGCCATTCGAGACGGTCTCCTTTTTTCAGTTCATAACTCCCGGCACCGACTTCCCCGGGTTTTCCGTTGACACCGAAGACCCAGCCACTCCCTGCTCCAGCTGACTTTTCACGAATCCCATCGACTGCCGTTACATATGCCATCTCACCTTTACCTGTTTTAACGACATCAAGCGTTGTATCTTCAAGCGCATCCAGTGCTGTATCTTTTTTATTTAAACACACGTCTTTATCGAATAATGTCTTGTCCTTGACGTGATCCACGACCGACACCTTGACTTCGGTCTCACAAGACGCTGTTTGTTGTTCCTCTTTTGCTTCTGCGCAACCGGCAAGTAACACGATACTTGCAGTAAATAACCATTTTTTCATCGTACGACTCCTTTTCGCCTTGAGGTCTCAAAGCTGTAATTGTATAACAGAATGGTTTTGTCTCGTAATGATTGACCGTCAGACCGCAGATAGGTCAGGCGAATCGCATTCGCTAAGACATCGTCCCCTGTATTAACATACGGAATAAGTTTTCCTTTGTCATCAATCAAAAATACTGTCGCATCCTGCAGACTAAACGTTTCGTAGAGCCCATCGAGATCCATCTCGACATAGGGGGTTTTGGAATCATGTAAAATCTCATGCATCGAGAGTTTTCGTAACGTCTCAAACGATTGGTTCGCATCAATCAGTTTTTGATAATACGATATCAATGATTTTGTTGCCAACTCTTCACGTGGTCGATAGGAAATCGTTCCGGTCAACTCTTGATAACTGACATCATAACGAATGAACCGTTTCGGAGTTTGGACGAGCATCTCAAACGAAGCATTCCGTAGATTCCCGCCTCGATCGAACATTAGCTGGCTTTGTTCCAACCGTAATCCGTCTTCTCCTACACGGCGTTCGACTTGTGCGAGAAAGCGATCGAACGAATCATCCGTGATGGTCACGCGACCAATCTGTTGAGTTTCTTCCCGCAACGTTCCGGCATCAAACGGTCCGAGGAACAGTTGAAACAGGAAGAACAAGAACCCGAATAATGCCATGTATCGTTTATAACGTGAATTCTTTTTTGGATGCAACACGATCAAAAAGATGATGATGCCGAGCGGTAATTGAATATCATAGACTGGAAACGACACGGCGCCGAGGCACGCATAAAAAATGAACTTCATATACAAGTAGGTTTCTTTTTCCGTTCGCCGTTCAAGTAAAAACGCTAAGCCACTAGCAGCCAGTAAAAAGAGTGCCCATAAAATGAGAAAGTCCATCTTTTACCCTTTGACCGGGACGACCCGGTGATCAAACATGAGATGGCTGTTTGCAAATACTTCTCGTGCCTCTTGTTCCAGTACTTCTTCTTGATCGACATAACGCGCAGATACGTGCGTCAAGAGGAGCTTTTTTACCTGCGCCGTATCCGCGATGACAGCTGCCTGTCGAGCGGTCGAGTGACCGAAGCGTCCCGCATGTTCGACTTCTCGATCGGCAAACGTCGCTTCATGGACTAATACATCGACATCTCGCGCGAGCTCTATCGACGCCTCGCACGGCATCGTATCGCCAAGAACCGCTAGCTTGACACCTGGTTTGGGAGATTCTAAAAAGTCAGACGATGCGTAGACCGTGCCATCGAATTCAAAGGTTTCTTCCAGTGTGATTCGGCGATAGAGTGGACCGGAAGGAACTCCAAGTGCCTTCAGTGCATCGACACGCAATGCCCCACGCTCTTCTGGTCCTTCTAGGCGGTACCCGAACGCCGGAAAACCGTGTTCAAGTGACCGCACCGTCACGCGGAAACCATCTTGTTCGTATGTTTGACCATCTTCGACTTCAACGATCTGGAGTGGATAACGTAAATAGGTTCCTGTAATCCTTAATGTCGCATCCATCCATTCCTTAATCCCTGTCGGTCCATAGATCGTTAGCGGTGTCGTTCCTTCTAAGGCAGCTCGCGTACTGATAAATCCTGGTAATCCAAAAATATGATCCCCATGTAAATGGGTGATGAAGATCGCGTTGACTTTTCGTGGTTTAATCGGACTATGTAAGATTTGATGTTGCGTCGCCTCTCCACAATCGAACAACCAGGTCATTTTGGGGTGTAACAAGGCAATCGAAGTAACGTTCCGTTGTTTTGACGGCATACCGGCTCCTGTCCCTAAAAAATAAAATTCCATCTTTTTCCCCTTTTCGTAAAATTAGCATTTTTTATACACAAAATACACCTTTCGTTTGTTGAAGCATGGTAAACTGTACCTATTCAGATTTGGAAGGTGGTTTTTCCATGACTAAGATTGAACGGACATATGCCCGGATCGTCCGGGAAGCCCGTAAACTAAACGAGAGTTATCGGCAAAAATACGGAAAGTCGATTCAAATCGATGAAATCGCTTCGACCTTATTATGTACAGAAGAACTCGTTTTAGAGTCTATGGAATATGTGGATCGTCCTCAAGTAGTTTAATCGTACAATGATAAAGAGTGTATCGCAATGTCGCGATACACTCTTTTTGTGTTCCATCAGCTTATTTGTTCGTGATGTAATCAACTAACGTCACACAAAGTTCCGCTGTTTTGACGAGTTCTTCGATTGGCATCTTCTCATTCGTCGTATGGATATCTTCATATCCGACCGCCAAGTTAACCGTTGGGATACCGAAACCAGCGATGACATTGGCATCTGATCCGCCACCAGAATGCAAGAGACGTGGTGTACGTCCAAGTTGTGTGATGGCTGCTTTTGCGACTTCGACAACTTGATCTCCATCTTCGAACTTGAAGCCTGGGTACATGACTTTGACTTCTACTTCGGCACGACCACCGAGTTCTGCCGCTGCTTCTTCAAACGCCGCTTTCATCTTCTCAGTCTGCGCTTCCATCTTCGGAGCAACAAGTGAACGTGCTTCCGCGAAAATTTCTACATAATCACAAACGATGTTCGTTGATGGACCACCACCGCTGAACCGTCCGATGTTAGCTGTCGTCTCTTCATCAATCCGACCGAGTGGCATCTTCGCGATGGCTTTTGAAGCAATCGTAATCGCCGAGACCCCTTTTTCTGGTGCGACACCAGCGTGAGCTGTTTTTCCAAAAATCTTCGCATTGACTTTTGCTTGGGTTGGAGCAGCGGTGATGATGTCCCCTACTTTTCCGTCTGAATCGAGTGCGAAACCGTAATCCGCATCAATTTTCGATGAATCAAGGACCATCGCCCCAACAAGTCCAGATTCTTCACCGACTGTAATGACGAACTGGATTTTTCCGTGTGGTTGTTTTGTCTCATTGAGTACATGAACGAGTTCAATTAGTGAAGCGAGTCCCGTTTTATCATCTGCTCCAAGAATCGTCGTGCCGTCCGTCTTGACATAACCGTCCTCGATGATTGGTTTGATTCCTTGACCCGGGAATACTGTATCCATATGGGAAGTGAAATAAATTTTATCGACCCCGTCTTTTGTTGCCGGAAGCGTGACGATCAAGTTATTTCCTTTGTGTTCCGTCTTAGACGAAGCGTCATCCTCAAAAACGTCACATCCGAGATCCTCAAACGTTTTTTTCAAGTGAGCACAAATCCGTGCTTCCTCTTTTGATTCCGAATCGATCTGGACAAGCTCTAAAAACGTATCCAATACGCGTTGTTCATTGACCATGACAAAAACCTCCTCTAATATACTTCAATCCAATAGCGCTTTATTAGTATACCATCCTGACAGCCATTTGCACTTCTGAAAGGTTGTTTGTACAATGGCAGTAATCAGTCGATATGAGAGAGGAGGACATGACGATATGGCAAGACCATCGAAACAACAACGGATCATTAAATGGACGACGATCGGAATCTTAGCGATTTTCCTACTCGGAACATTCGCTTCAACGATGTTCTATTTCTTTTGATTGACGTAGCGTTGTTTGAGACGCAAATATTGCTCTGCTTCCTGCAGCATATGCAACAAGGCAGATCGAACCTCGAACTCCTCCCGCGTGACGGGTAAGGCAGAGGCACGAAAACGCGTCAATAGCGCTTCTAGTTCTAAAATGTATACCATTGCGTCGGCTTCAGGTCGGACATTGTCGCCAATCGTCCGAAAGAAGGCGGCGACTTTTTTTCCTTCTTCGACGACGAGAACAAGTTCCTCCGCATGATGGACGATGCCACGTAGGAGCTCGAATTGTTGTTCGCGCATCCGGAAATAGGCATAGTCCTCATCGTCATTACGTCGACCGATCGCATTCCCCATCCGTTTTAAGGCAGCATCTTTTCCCTCATGTAACAGACGTTCCGTCTCGTCAAGCGTCAACGCATGATGATTGACTCGCCCTGTCTCGATCGCGGCCGCGACTTCATAGAATAAGGACGCGATCCGTTGATCAATTTTTTCCCGTCGGTCGTCGATCAACAAATCAAGACTTGGCATGTACATGTTGACAAGCATTCCGACACCAACACCAATTCCGAGCAATAAGGATTCATTCAACAGGATGTGTGCGTTGAGCTGACGTTCCGTATACAAATGTGTCAGTATGACGACACTCGTGATGAAACCGTCCTGAAGTCGGAGGCGTTGAACGGATGGAAGGAATAAAATGAAATAGATCAATAGCGTAACCGGACGATAACCGATGACTTCGAACAGAATGAATCCAAGTACGATGGCAAGTAATGACGCCATGATCCGTTCGTAAGACGACCGAAACGTCTTCTTTCGTGTCGATTGGATACTCAAGATCGCAATGATCGCAGCGAAGACGTAATAATCGAGCTTAAGTCGCTCCGCAATCCACATCGCGAGCGCGGCAGCGACTGCCGTCTTCAGCGTTCGATAACCGATTTGCATCAGGTTCACCTCCCTTTTGTTTTTCTTTGTTAGACTACCTACGTTGGACACGAATGTCCATTGCTTTTTAAAGGACGTGATTTTCTTTGACGACACGCACTATCCGTCCTGGTCGCCCCGTGCGCCGGGCTAGCTCACTGAAAGGGTTACTCTTCTTTTTCCTCATCGGCATTCTCTTGTTCTTTTGGCTTCGTGAGGAACCGAAGACAGTTTTATCCCCACCGGCTCCTTATACAGCTGAGCGCTATGAGAAAGGTACAATCAACGAACAAGACTTCCAAACGTTCGCCGAGGCAAAGGAGTATGCGGGTCAGCGTGGTGCGGTAAAGCGCGCTTCCGATGACCGCTACGTCTATCTCGGTGGACAAGGTACCGGAATCGTCGATGATCGTGGTATTCTGTCGATTCATCATGACGCCGATTTAAAGAAACGGCTTACCTATGTCGCTTCCGGCACACGCGTCCAATTGCTTCAGTTCGGTGAACAGACGAGTCGCGTCAGCGTCGCAGGCGCAACTGGTTATGTTCCAACGGATCGCTTACGTCCGTTCCCGGCAGAACGTGTCTCGAATCCGTCGTACTATCAGACGAAGGGAAATCGACTCCTTCACTACATCGTTGCTGACGGTGGACTTGGTGGATTGATTGTCGCTGGTGAAGCGACGAACGCGACGTCTCGGACGAGCAAATACGTCGAATCGAAGACACTGACACGTGATTTGACGAAACCGACGCGCCTGAGTGCCAAACAACTCGATGCGTTCATCAAGGAGCAAGCGCCGGACAGCCCTTTGGTCGGGAAAGGAAAAGTCTTTAAGTCCGTTGAAAAGAAATACCGGGTCAACGCAGCCTACCTGCTTGCACACGCCATCCACGAATCCGACTATGGACGGTCTGAGATTGCCCGCGAAAAAAATAATCTATTCGGCGTCAATGCGACGGATTCTGCCCCGGGAGAAGATGCGACTGCTTATAAATCCTTGACGGATTCAATCGAGCAGACCGGCCGATTCATCGCAAAGGACTATCTTAATCGGGATGGACGTTATTTCCGCGGGGCTTACCTCGGGAACAAACAAAAAGGAATGAATGTCTTTTACGCGTCAGACCCCTTCTGGAGCGAAAAAATCGCTGGTATCCTAGTGAAAATGAACGCCTTCTAAATCCGAGATATGATACACTATAGGGCGAGACAACAATCATTGAGGAGTGAACACGTCATGGAAAAAGTTTTAGTATTTGGTCATAAAAATCCTGATACCGATACGATCACATCGGCAATCGCTTATGCAGAATTAAAAAAAGCGCTCGGTGTCAATGCCGAAGCAATCCGTCTTGGTGAGATGAATGATGAAACGTTATTCGCGCTCGATACGTTCAAAGTTTCAGCACCACGTCTAGTGACAGAGGTCGCGACAGAAGCGTCACACGTCATCTTAGTCGACCACAACGAACGTCAGCAAAGTGCGAACGATATCGACGCTGTTACCGTAACAGAAGTCATCGATCATCACCGAATCGCAAACTTCGAGACATCGGATCCTGTCTATTACCGGGCAGAACCAGTCGGTTGTACAGCAACGATCCTTAACAAGCTCTACAAAGAGCATGGTGTTGCAATCAAACCAGAAATCGCTGGTCTGATGCTATCAGCGATCATTTCTGACTCGCTTCTGTTCAAATCACCGACTTGCACAGAGCAAGATATCATCGCAGCTCGTGAACTCGCAGAAATCGCCGGTGTCGATGCGAACGTCTATGGTCTTGAGATGCTCAAAGCTGGAGCTGATCTCTCGAAGAAAACCGTTCCTGAATTGATCTCACTTGACGCAAAAGAATTCACGATGGGAACACTCAAAGTCGAAATCGCTCAAGTCAACACGGTCGATACAGCTGAAGTCTTGCTTCGCCAAGAAGAACTCGAAACAGCGATCAACGAAGTCATCCTTGCAAAAGGTCTTGATTTGTTCGTCTTCATCGTCACGGATATCTTGACGAACAACTCAGTCGGACTCGTCCTCGGGAAAGAAGCGAATCTCGTCGAACGTGCTTATGGTCTTGAAGCGACGAACAACCTCGTCTACCTCGAAGGTGTCGTTTCACGTAAGAAACAAGTCGTTCCTGTTTTAACAGATACAGCTCTTGCAACACAATAAGTAAAAAAAGAAGGAGTTCGCTCCTTCTTTTTTGAATAAAGAATATGAATGGCTGTTCATTCATTACATAAAGGAGGAAGCAATATGACACAAACGATCATGGTGACGGGTGGAACGAACGGAATGGGGAAAGCGATGGCGCTCGCCTTAAAGGAAGCTGGCTGGAATGTCGTCGTCACAGGACGTGACGCAGAACGCTTGCGACTGATGGATGAAGCATTGGAACAGATTCAAGGCGAGCATCTGACGATTCAGATGGATGTCCGTGACGCGGACGCTTGTCTTGCTGCTGTCAAGCAAGCACGCGAACGGTTCGGTCGTCTCGAGGCATTAATCAACAATGCTGCCGGGAACTTCATCTGTCCGACCGACGAATTATCGCCGAATGGATGGAAGACGGTCATCGATATCGTCCTCAACGGAACATTTAACTGCTGTCACGCTCTTGTCAAGGGTTGGCAGGAAGATCAAGTCGCTGGCGGTCAAATCGTCAATATCGTCGCTTCTTATGCATGGCAGGCAGGTGCGAGTGTCGCTCCGAGTGCTGCTGCAAAAGCCGGCGTGCTGAACTTGACGCGGACGCTTGCCGTCGAATGGGGCTATAAATATCAAGCCCGTATCAACGCGATCAGTCCGGGACCGATCGAACGAACGGGTGGTGCCGATAAACTCGCTTTATCACCAGAACACGCGGAACGAATTCGCCGCAACGTCCCACTCGGTCGATTCGGAACACCGGAAGAGATCGCGACGCTCGCAACCTGGATGGTATCAGATCAAGCCCGCTACTTGAACGGAGAATGCATCGCTCTTGACGGTGGTCATTGGTTAAATAAACAACCATTCTGATGATTGAGATTTAATTACTTAAGAAGTCGTTCTCCACAAAGATAAGAATGACGCGTTTCACGCCACTCCTACAGGAAAAAGCGCATTTTTGCGCTGTCAGAGACGAACAAGATCTGCTTTCCTGCTTGAATGAAGCAGGAAAACTAGCTTGTGTCTCGCCTGAGGAAAGAGCGTGAAAAGACGCGGCATTCTTTTTTGGAGTCAGCCCCTTACATTCGTCTCGAACTATTTTTCTTTCTTTTCGCTATGTTTATGAATTATATAGAACAGGTAGAAAGTACAAGAAGGAGGCGATCATATGTGGGGTGCGTTCGGTTGGGGTGCGTTAGCAGGTGGCGCCGTTGTCATTGGCGCCTTGTTTGGACTGTACTTACCCTTAAAACAACGACTGATCGGTTACATCATGTCGTTTGGAACAGGAAT